>NZ_JBEZLR010000107.1:0-33331 GCF_040652275.1 Streptomyces sp. NPDC048275 | reverse complement strand
CAGCGCATGCGAAGGCCCCTATACCGACCAGTCGGACAAACCGGGGCAAGGCGCCGAATCAGCGAGACCGATCAGACCGCTGACGAATCGAGGTTGATGCCGTTCGCCGAGATCGACACCGTCACATAGCCCTGGGAGGCGAGCAGCTTCTGGTCCTTCAGGTAGCCCTTGTGGCTCGGGATCGGCTGGGTGCCGGCCGAGCAGGGCCACTCGAGGGTCATGTCGTCCTCGGTCCCACCCGGCTTGAAGCAGGTGGCGTGACGGCCGTGCAGGAACAGTGCGAGCGGCCGCTTGCCGGTGGCGCCGGTGGGCGCGACGACGACGGCCTGCATCTCGACCGGCTGGGCGAAGCCGGGCAGCTTCACCGGGTCGAGGTCGTACTTGCCGGTGACCGTGCCGTACGCGCCCGGCTTGCCCGGGTCCACGGAGTTCGCCGGGAGTTGGGCCGGGGGCTGTGCGGCCGCCAGGGAGGTCTTCGGTTTCTTGCCGGTGTTGTCGGCGGACGCGTCCAACCGGCGCCCACCGGCCAGGACTTGGAGGTCCTTGAGCGGAGTGGCCTGGTTGAGGGCGAGCCGGAACGTGCGGCCGTCCTTGGCCTGCTTCGGTACGCCGAGCAGCCGGCCGTCCGCGTGGAACTCGACACGGGCGTCGCCCACGGGCACGGCCCTGTCCGACCGCCAGACCAGCTCACGCGCGCCGCCCTCCCCGGTGACGCGCCAGCCCGGGGGCAGTGCGCTGTCGGCGGCGTCCACCGTCAACGGCTTCGCCTGGGGCGGCTGTTGGGCCTGGGCCAATACCGGTGAGCCCGCCAGGGCCGCGAGCACGGCCACGGCGGTGACACCTATTCGCCGGGCTTGGTTCAAGGGTCCCCTCCTCACACTTCGAGTGCGGGCGACCCGTCGGTACCGGGAGCACCTCGCGCCTCGAAGGAAGCGAAAGGGGGCCTGTGGGTTGCCTGTGGCGGAGGGGAATGATCGCGCAGGGCAGGAATCAGGTCACCGGGGGGCGGCCCGGACGGCCTCGATCAGGACGGCTGAGACCAGTGGTTTCCGGACTTGAGCCGGTCGAGATTCTTGGTGCTCAGGGTTCCCCCGACTTTTCCTCGAGGGGAAAAGTGGTTGACCCGGTCAGGGCATTCACAGCCGGTCGAGTTCATCTTCAAGTCGCTTGGCGGACATCTATTTTCTCCCCGGCGGTAACCGCCTGATTCGAACTGCCCGTGTGCGCAATCGGAGTTCATGCCCGCACTTCCGGTTGCGGCACAACCATCCGGAGGGCGCCCCCATCTAAGACGGCGAATCGATGACCCGCGGGGAGCGTTCCCCCGGACGAGGGGCCATGTGGCCCGCAATTCTCTGGAGGCCAGCCGAAAATGGTTTGTTCGGTCATGTGCACGGCCGGTTCCCTCCGTGGAAGTGGTATTACTCACGGAAACGCGTGGCGCCGATCGGACAGGGACAAGGTGTGAAACCCGTTAACTATCCCGAGCCGAAAACCGGAGCCGCCCACGGCCCCGACCGGCTGCCCGTTCCCGCGCCGTACGGGCCTGCCGATCCGCCGTCCGGTCGCGTGCACGACCGCTGGACGCGGTTCCGGCTGCCGCGCCCGACCGGACCCGGGCCGAACGCCGTCCTGCTCGCGGCGGTCATCACCGTCACCGTGTTCTGCGCTGCCGACGCCATCGCCCGCAGCTACCCGTTCGGCCCCCGCACCCGGAGCGTCAACGACCTGGGCAACCAGTACGTGCCGTTCCACGCCCACCTGTGGGACCTGCTCCACGGAAGGGCCGACGGCGGCCTCCTCGTCAACTGGCAGTCCGGGTACGGCTCCAGCTTCCTCCCCGACCTCGGTACGTACCTCGGCAGCCCGTTCGCCCTGCTCGTGGCGGTGTTCCCGCGGGACGAGATCGACCTCGCGGTGTATGTGATCACCGTGCTGAAGGTGGCGTCGGCCGCGGCCGCCATGGCCTGGCTGCTGCTCAGGATGCGCCCCGGCCGCTGGTGGGCGGCGGGACTGCTGGGCGCGTCGTACGCCCTGTGCGGCTGGACCGTGGCGTCCGCCGTGTACAACACGATGTGGCTCGACGGCCTCGTCACCCTGCCGCTGCTGTGCCTGGTCGGCGAATGGACGCTGAACGACCGGCGCCGGGTCCTCGGTGTGCTGGTCGTGGCGGTCGCCTGGATCGCCAACTTCTACACGGCGTACATGGCCACCCTGGCCGCCGGCCTGGTGTTCCTGCTGCGGTTGTGGCTGGCGGGCCTCCCGCGCCGCCGGAGCCTCGCGGCGGCGGGCCGGGCGGGCGTGACCGTCGCACTCGGCATGGGCCTGGCCGCGCCGCTGGTGACGGTCGTGTACTTCGGCACCACCCACGCCTACCCCGGCAGAGTCAGGCAGTTCGCGCCGGTGCCGACGGAGGACCTGCTGGCCCGGCTGCTGCCGACGACGTACACCTTCGGTTCGCCGGCCGTGTACGTGGGCACCACGGCGCTGCTGCTCGCCCTCGCCCTGCCCTTCCACCGGGCGGCCCCCCGACGGGTGCGCACGGGGTGGACGCTGCTGGTGGCCGGGGTGGCGCTGTCGCTGCAGTGGGGCCCGACCCACCTGCTCTGGCACGCCTTCGCCACCCCGCAGGGAAGTCCGTACCGCCAGACCTTCGTGCTCTGCGCGCTGCTGGTGATCGCCGCGTGGCACGCGCTCTCCTACGGCCTGCCCGGCCGGCGCGCGCTGGGCGCGGCGGGGGTGCTCCTCGCACTGATCATCGCCATCGCGAGCGGAAGCGCTCTGACGGAGCGCCCCTTCACACTGCCGCTCGCGGTACTCGCCGCCGTGGGCGCGCTGGGCGGCCTGGCCCTGCTCGCCCGCCAGGACAGCGGGCCTAGGTCCTGTCGTCACATTCCCACGTACAACCAGTACGAGGGTCTGCGCCCGGCACGCCGAGAGCACGCGCCTACGGCAGACATCAGCCGCTCCGCGGTGGGCGCGAGGCCCGCCCTCCGGGCGGACGACGGGAATGTGACGACAGGACCTGGAGCCGGCGGCGGACGCCGCGCCGCACTGGCCGGGCTGGCCGTGACGCTCCTCGTCGGTACGCAGCTCGGCGAGGCCACCGCCACCTCCGCCGTGGCCACCCGGCTGCGACACGCGCACATGGACGACTACGCGCCCTGGGGAGCGCGACAGCAGCGGCAGGCGGACGCGATCGCCGAGGCCGACGGCTGGCCCCGGTACCGCACCGAGCCCGGCCGGGAGCAGACCGTGGGCAACGACCCGCTGATGGTGGGCGGCCAGGGTGCCCAGTACTACAGCAGCCTCACCTCCGACGTGCTCAGCCGCACGCTCACCGCCCTCGGGGACGGCTGGACCTCGCGGGGCCGCAACCTGCAGAGCCTGGACAACGCCGTCACGGACGTGATCTTCTCCGTCGGCGCGCGGGTGCACTCCCCGCCGGACCCGCATCAGCAGTGGTTCCCGCAGGACGGCGGCACGGTGAGGGTGTCCCGGCGGGATGTGCCGCCCCTGGTCACGGTACGGCCGGCCGGCGACCCGAGCGTCTCCGACTTCGGGCCGTCGCCGTACCCCAATCAAGAACTGCTGCTGGGCACCCGTGTCTACACCGTGCCCCGCCTCACGGTCCGCACCAGCTCCGGGAAGCGGCCGCAGCGGAGCGACGACGACCGGCGGGGCGTGCGCATCGGCGTACCTCGTACAGTCGCGGGCGAGCCGACGATCACGGCCGACTGCCCGGCCGGCAGCGAGGTGTACCTGTGGGCTCCGCACTTCTCGGGCACCGCGCAGCTCACCGGTGCGGCTGCCGGCGGCCCGACCGGGCGGTTCAGGTCCGACCACCCCGTCACCAAGATCGCGACGATGCAGCGGCTCGGCAGCGTTCCGGCTTCCGGACGCCTTCGGATCGAGCTGTCCCCGGACCGGCCGGGCGTCGTCCCGGACGGTGCCGTCGGCTGCCTGGACACCGCGCGCCTGGACACCGCGGCCGAACGGCTCAAGGCCACCGGCGCCACCGATGTGACCGTCTCCGACGGCACGATCCGCGCCGAACTCCCGGCCGGGAGCAACGGAACCGCCGTCGTGGCGGCCCCCCGGATCGCCGGTTGGCGATGCGCGGCGGGCGACGCTCCCGCCGTACCAGCCCAGCAGTACTACGGCCTGATCGCCGTCCCGCTGGACAGCTCCTCGACCAGCGTCACCTGCACCTTCCACCCACCCGGTCTGCGACTGGGCACGACCGTCGCGGCCGCGTCGCTGCTGACCCTGATCCTGCTCGGCACGCTCACCGCCGTCCGCCGACGACGCACCCGATCACGCGAGCGCATGACCGACGCTCTCTGACCGAACCCAGGGGGAAAAACCATGCTCATAGCGATCGTCGCACCCTGCTACGACGAACAAGACGTCATAGGCCGATTCCACGACGAGGTCCAGAAGGTCGCGGAGGAACTCCTGCCGCTCGGCCACGACATGGAGTTCGTGTACGTCGACGACGGCAGCCGCGACCGGACCCTCGCCGCCCTGGAGCGGCTGGCCGAACTCGACTCGCGCGTGCGGTACGTCTCCTTCAGCCGCAACTTCGGCAAGGAAGCGGCGCTGCTCGCCGGTCTGCGCCACGCCTCCGGAGACTCCGTGGTCGTCATGGACGCGGACCTCCAGCACCCGCCCGAACTGATCAAGCGCATGGTGGACCTGCGCGGACAGGGCTACGACCAGGTCATCGCCAGGCGCACCAGGAGCGGCGAGGGGCTCACCCGCGCTGTCACCGCCCGCGTGTATTACCGGCTCGTCAACCGTCTCGTGGACGTCGAACTCGTGGACGGTGTCGGCGACTTCCGTCTTCCTTCCCGGCGCGTGGTGGACGCGATCCTGGACCTCACCGAGTACAACCGCTTCTCCAAAGGCCTGTTCGCATGGGTGGGCTTCCCCAGCACGACCTTCGAGTACGAGAACGCCGTACGCGCCCACGGCCGCAGCTCGTGGAGCTTCCGCAGCCTGCTCAACTACGGGCTCGACGGACTGCTCTCCTTCAACAACAGGCCGCTGCGCGCCGCCCTCTACCTCGGCATGGGGCTGCTGCTGTGTACGGGCCTGTACACGGCGTGGATCGTGGTCGCCGCGCTCGTCAACGGCGTGGAGACCCCCGGCTATGTCACGATCATCACCGCCGTCACCGCTGCCGCCGCCATGCAGATGATCATGCTCGGAATCATCGGGGAGTACACGGGCCGGATCTACTACGAGGTCAAAGGCCGCCCGCATTTCCTGGTGAAGGCGACCAACGTGGAACGAACGCAGGACCGCACACCGTACGGCACGAGCAAGGACCTCATTCCCTGATGCGAACCGCAGCCGCACGCCCGATATCGGGCCAGATCCTCGCCTTCGCCTTGGTCGGCGTCGTCAACACGCTGACGTACTACGGTCTTTACCTGTTGCTCCTGATCCGTTTGCCGTATCTCGCCGCACATGTTCTCGCGTTCGTCCTCAGCATGACCGGGTCCTTTTTCCTGAACGCGCGGTTCACCTACCGGACGCGGCCGACCTGGCGGAAATTCCTGCTGTTCCCCCTGACGAATGCGACCAACTTCCTGGTCACGACGGCAGGCGTGTACGTGGTCGCCGGCGTCCTGCACGCCGGGGACCGATTCGCTCCGCTGCTCGCCTCCGTGGCGGCGATCCCGGTGACCTTCGTGGTCTCCCGCACGATCATGCTCGCCAAAGATCCATCCCTTGAAGATCCATCCCTTACAGCCACGCCCCCGCAACCGCCCGCCGAGCCCCCTCCAGGTCCACCGTCACCCCGAACTCACCCAGCGCCGCACCCAGCGCCCCCAGACAGGACTGCACCACACCGCGCGTCGCGTCGGGCCCGTAGTGGTTGACCCGGATCATCTCCTTGGCGAGGGCGCCCCCGCCCGCGACCAGCGGCAGCACCGGATCCGAGGCGAGCGCCTTGGCGACCAGCTCCGCCGCGTCGACCCCTGCCGGCGTCCGCAGCGTCGTGGCGACGGGCGCCGCGTCCGAGGCCTCGTACACATACGGCTCCAGGCCGCCGCCCAGCGCGAGCGCACCCGCCCGAGTGGCCGCCGCGGCCGAGGCGTGCCGGGCCATCACGGCGTCCAGCCCTTCCCCCTCGATCCGCTCCACGCACGCCTCCAGCGCCAGCATCTCCAGCTGCGCAGGGGCGTGCAGCAGCGCCTTGCGGCCGCCGTCGACCCACCGCTGCTTCCAGTCGAGCAGGGAGAGGTACGACCTCCGGGGCGCCGTCGGGTTCGCCGCCATCCGCGTCCACGCCCGCTCGCTCACCGACACGGCCGACACACCGGCCGGCCCGCCCATCGCCTTCTGTGCCCCGATCACGCACAGGTCGACACCCCACGCGTCCGGCAGCACCGGCTCCGCGCCGATCGAGGCGACGGCGTCCAGGTAGAACAGCGCGCCGTGCTCGCGCACCACCTCGCCGATCTCCGCGACGGGGTTGGTGTTCCCCGTCGCCGCCTCGGCGTGCACCAGCGAGACGAAGTCGATCTCCGGGTGCTCGGCGAAGGCCTCCCGGATCTGCGCGGCCGTGACCGCCGTGTGGAACGGCACCGCCAGGTCGATCACCGTCGCCCCGCAGTCCCGCAGCCAGTCCCCGAAGGTCTGCCCGTACGGCCCGGTGATCACGTTGAGCGCGGTGGTGCCGGGTCCGGCCGTGCCACGGATGGCGCCCTCCAACGGCAGCAGCGCCTCGCCCTGCATGATCACGACGTCCTGCTCGGTGGAGAGCAGCCGTGCCACCCGGTCCTCGATCGACGCGAAGTGCGTGGCGCTCAGCGGGGCCAGGTCCAGGAAGGGGTGGGTCACGGCGGTGCTCTCTTCGCTCACGGGTTCCAATGCGCCTCCGAGCGTATCCGGAGGCCCTCGCACAAGAGGGCAAGGGCGCCGCGGAGGCCCGGATACCCCCTGGCTCGTATGGCTGGGCACCCCGTGCGGCATGACTTCTGAGGCCGTACAGCCCAAGAGCCATCGGATTGATTTGAGCTACTCAAACCTTTCCTTATAATCGGAACCCTCAGTTCCCTCACAGGAGGTCCCCGTGAACTCGGTCCTCGGACGCCGGACCCGCATTCTGGCCGCCACCACCGCGACGGCCGGGCTGCTGCTCGTGGCCGGCTGCTCCTCGGACGACGGCGGCGGCGCGGCCACCGCCAACGGGGTTCCCCTGGTCAAGGCGGGCCAGCTCACGACCTGCACCCACCTTCCGTACCCGCCGTTCCAGTCGGAGAACAACGGCAAGTACGAGGGCTTCGACGTCTCGATGATCGACCTGGTCGCCAAGGACCTCGGCGTGAAGCAGGACTTCATCGACACGCCCTTCGAGAACTTCAAGACCGGCGCGTTCCTCAACTCCGGCCAGTGCGACCTCGCCGCCGCCGGCATGACGATCACCGAGGAACGCAAGAAGAACGTCGACTTCTCCGACCCGTACTTCGACGCGACGCAGGCCGTCCTCGTCGACAAGGACAGCGGTATCACGTCCTTCGCGGACCTCAAGGGCAAGAAGGTCGGCGCCCAGGCGCAGACCACCGGCGAGGAGTACGCGACGAGCAAGGGTCTCGACCCCGTCTCCTTCGAGTCCTCCGACGCGGTCCTCAACGGTCTGCGCACCGGGCAGGTCCAGGCCGTCGTCATCGACTACCCGGTGGTCCAGGGCTGGCTGAAGGACAAGGCCAACGCCGACGCCCTCGAGGTCGCCGACAACATCAACACCGGTGAGCAGTACGGCTTCACGGTGAAGAAGGGCAACACCGAGCTCCTCGCCGCCATCAACAAGGCGATCGCGGACGCGAAGGCCGACGGCACGTACAAGAAGCTGTACGAGAAGTGGATCGGCCCGTACGACGAGTCCGCGGCCTCCGCCTCCCCGTCCGCCTCATGAGCGGTGCCGACGCACCAGTCCAGCCCCGTAAGTCCGGCCTGACCCGGCGCCAGAAGCGCGCGCTGTCGCGCGGCGCGCAGTACGTCGTCTTCGTCGCGGCCGTGATCGCCTTCGCGGTCACGGCCGACTGGGGACGGCTGAAGAACCAGTTCGCGCAGTGGGACCTGGTCCAGCAGATGTTCCCGGACGTCATCACGCTGGCGCTGAAGAACACCGTGCTCTACACGATGTCCGGCTTCGTCTTCGGCCTCGTGCTCGGCATGGTCATCGCCCTGATGCGACTGTCCCCGGTGGGCCCGTACCGCTGGCTGGCCGGCATCTACATCGAGATCTTCCGGGGCCTGCCCGCCCTGCTGATCTTCGTGTTCGTGGGTGTCGCCGTGCCGTTGGCGTTCCCGGGCACGGAGATCCCCGGCGGTACGTACGGCAAGGTGGCGCTCGCGCTCGGCCTGGTGTCGGCGGCGTACATGGCGGAGACGATCCGCGCGGGCATCCAGGCGGTGCCCAAGGGACAGATGGAGGCGGCCCGATCGCTGGGCTTCTCGCACGCGCGGGCCATGGTCTCGATCATCATCCCGCAGGCTTTCCGCATCGTGATCCCGCCGCTCACCAACGAACTCGTGCTCCTCTTCAAGGACTCCTCGCTGGTGCTGTTCCTCGGGGTCACCCTGGAGGAGCGGGAACTCACCAAGTTCGGGCGCGACCTGGCGAGCCAGACCGCCAACTCCACGCCGATCCTGGTCGCGGGTCTGTGCTATCTGCTGGTGACGGTGCCGCTCGGGTTCGTCGTGCGCCGCCTGGAGGCCAAGGCCGGGGAGGCCACCAAGTGAGCAGTACTCCAGAGATCCAGGTCCGGGACCTGCACAAGTCCTTCGGCGACAACGAGGTACTGCGCGGCATCGACCTGGAGGTCCGTACCGGCGAGGTCGTGTGCGTGATCGGACCTTCGGGGTCCGGCAAGTCGACTCTGCTCCGCTGCGTGAACCTCCTGGAGGAGCCCACCAAGGGACAGGTCTTCGTCGGCGGTACGGAGGTCACGCACGAGGACGTCGACATCGACGCCGTACGCCGCCGTATCGGCATGGTCTTCCAGCAGTTCAACCTCTTCCCGCACCTGTCGGTGACCGAGAACCTCACGCTGCCGCAGCGGCGGGTGCTGAGGCGGGACAAGGCGGAGGCGTCCCGGATCGCCGCCGAGAACCTCGGGCGCGTGGGACTGTCCGAGAAGGCGGACGCGTACCCCTCCTCGCTCTCCGGCGGCCAGCAGCAGCGGGTCGCGATCGCTCGGGCGCTGGCCATGGGCCCCGAGGTGATGCTCTTCGACGAGCCGACCTCGGCGCTCGACCCGGAGCTCGTGGGCGACGTACTCGCCGTCATGCGCATGCTCGCGAACGAGGGCATGACGATGATGGTCGTCACCCACGAGATGACCTTCGCGCGCGAGGTCGCCGACCGGGTCGTCTTCATGGACGGCGGCGTGATCGTCGAGGACGGCACCCCCGCGCAGGTCATCGGCAAGCCGAGCCACGAGCGCACCCGCCACTTCCTCTCCCGGCTCCTCGACCCCGCGATGGCGGACGTGGAGGAGGGGACGTCGGACCAGGTGGGCAAGGGCGACCAGCGCCCGCATGGAAAGTCCGGTGCATGAGCGATCCAGAGTCCGGTGCATGAGCGATTTAAAGTGCGGTGCGCGAGCGATTTAGAGTGCGATGCATGAGCGATCGCGCGGTGCTGCACGTGAAGGGGCGGGTGCTCGTCGGGCCGGACGAGGACGAGGGTGTCCGCGACGAGCTGTGGGTCGTCGACGGCCGGATCTCCTACGAGCGCCCCGCCGGCGCCCGTGACATCCGGGCCGTCGAGGGCTGGGCGCTGCCCGGCCTCGTCGACGCCCACTGCCATGTCGGGCTCGACACCCACGGCCCCGTCGCCGAGGACGTCTCGGAGAAGCAGGCGCTGACCGACCGCGACGCGGGCACCCTCCTCATCCGGGACGCGGGCTCGCCCTCCGACACCCGCTGGATCGACGACCGCGCCGACCTCCCGAAGATCATCCGGGCGGGCCGCCACATCGCCCGCACCCGCCGCTACATCCGTAACTACGCGCACGAGATCGAGCCGGAGGACCTGGTCGCGTACGTCGCCCAGGAGGCCCGGCGCGGCGACGGCTGGGTGAAACTGGTGGGCGACTGGATCGACCGCGGCACCGGCGATCTCAGCGCCTGCTGGCCCAGGGAGGCCGTGGAAGCGGCGATCGCCGAGGCCCACCGGCTGGGCGCGCGGGTGACCGCGCACTGTTTCGCCGAGGATTCGCTCCGGGACCTGGTCGAGGCGGGCATCGACTGCGTCGAGCACGCGACCGGCCTCACCGAGGAGACGATCCCGCTGTTCGCCTCCCACGGTGTCGCGATCGTCCCCACGCTCGTCAACATCGCCACCTTCCCGCAGCTCGCCGACGGAGGAGAGGGCAAGTTCCCGCGGTGGTCCGCGCACATGCGGGCCCTGCACGCACGCCGCTACGACACCGTGCGCGCCGCGTACGACGCCGGGATCCCGGTCTACGTCGGTACGGACGCGGGCGGCTCGCTGGCCCACGGGCTGGTCGCCGGCGAGGTCGCCGAACTGGTGACCGCGGGCATCCCGCCGGTCGAGGCGCTGTCCGCGACGACCTGGGGCGCCCGGCGGTGGCTGGGGCGGCCGGGGCTCGACGAGGGAGCACCGGCGGACCTCGTCGTGTACGAGGCGGATCCGCGTGCGGACGTACGGGTGCTGGCCGCTCCGCGTCGGGTGGTGCTGAACGGGCGAGTGGTCGGGTGACGGTCGGGAACATCGGGAACAGGCGGCTGTCGGCGTCCTCGCCGCGGCCGGTCCTGCCGACGCGACCTCCGACCACGGTCGCGCGAGCGCCGTCGTCCTGCGTGGTTGTGCGGGCGGGGGCGGGGGAGCGATCACGCTGGCGCGGCGCCGCGGCAGGGGCTGATCGCTGGGAGGGTTTCTCGCCCCCGCCGCCCCTACCCGTCCCATCCCCGGGGGCTCCGCCCCCGGACCCCCGTTCGGCCTGAACGGCCTCGTCCTCAAACGCCGGACGGGCTGACAACGGGACGGGTGGGGCGGCGGGGGCGAGAAACCTCACCTCACCCCGCCCTCACCGCCCGGCCAAAGCCATCGCCCGATCCAACCCCTGCAGAAAACCGTTGACCGTGGCCCGGTCCCGCACGGCGATCCGCAACCATTCCTCCCCCAGCCCGGGAAACGTGTCCCCACGCCGCACCGCGAACCCGAGCCCCCGCAGGTGACGCCGCACATCCGCCGCTCGATCCAGCCGCACCAGCACGAACGGACCGCCCGCCGGCTCCACCACCCGCAACCCGTCGGACCCGAACTCCCGCAGCCCCGCGACCAGATGGTCCCGGTCCGAGGCGACGCGGCGCGCCACATGGGCGGCCTCCGCGAGCGCCCGAGGCGAGACGCACGCCTCGGCCGCGGCGAGGGCGGGCGTGGAGACGGGCCACAGCGGCTGGGCCCGCGACAGCTCCGCGATCGTCTCGGGAGCGGCCAGGACGTACCCGATCCGCAGCCCGGCCAGCCCCCACGTCTTGGTCAGACTCCGCAACACCACCAGCCCGGGCACATCCGTCCGCCCGGCCAGCGCCTCCCGCTCACCCGGCACCGCGTCCATGAACGCCTCGTCAACCACCAACGTCCGGCCGGGCCGGGCGAGTTCGGCGACGGCGGCAGCCGAATGCAGCACCGACGTCGGATTGGTCGGATTCCCGATCACGACCAGGTCCGCGTCCTCCGGAACAGCCGCGGGGTCCAGCCGGAAGCCGTCCTCCGCCCGCAGCAGGACCCGGTCGACGCGGTGACCGGCATCCCGCAGGGCCGCCTCCGGCTCGGTGAACTGCGGGTGCACAACGACGGGCTGACGGATCTTCAGGCCGCGCGCGAGCAGCACGAAGGCCTCGGCCGCGCCGGCCGTGAGGAGCACCCGCTCGACGGGCAGCCCGTGCCGCGCCGCCACCGCGGCCCGCGCGGCCCGCCCGTCGGGGTAGGCCGCGAGCCCGCCCAGCGACGCGGCGATCCGCTCGCGCAACCACGCCGGAGGCGTGTCCGCGCGCACGTTCACGGCGAGATCGGTGAGCGCGGAGCCGTCGTCCCGCACCTCGACGTCCCCGTGGTGCCGCAGGTCGTGCGCGTCGTCGCCCCCGTACTGGCCCTCAGTGCGCATGGGAGGCGGAGGGGGAAGGGGAGTGGGAGTGGGAGTGTGCATGATCGCCGTGGTGATGGTGGCCGTCGTCGTCCGGATGGAAGTGCGGCTGCTGCGGGAGCCCCACCTTGTCCTCGAAGCCGGGCAGCGCGATGCGGTACACGCACGAGTCGCAGTTCATCCGCAGATCGCCCTGCACGGCCTCGCGGTAGCGCTCCATGACCAGGTCGAGCAGCTCCGGCTCGGGGCCGATGACATCGGCGGAGCGCACCTCGACGTCGGGGTGCGCGGCCGCCCAGCCCTCGGTCTGCTGCCGCACCCGCTCCGGGAGGATTCCCGTGAAGAGGAAGTAGGGGAGTACGACGATCCTGCGCGCGCCCAGCTTCACGCAGCGGTCCAGCCCGGACGGCACGTCCGGCGCCGCCAGCGACACGAAGGCCGTCTCCACCCCGGCGTACCCGCGCCCCTCCCACAGCAGCCGCGCCGCCTTGAGCACCTCGGCGTTGGCGTCCGGGTCGGTGGAGCCGCGTCCGACGAGCAGCACGGTCACGTCGGCCCGGTCGGCGGGCGTACGGACCGTGGAGCCCAGCGCGTCGTCCAGCCGTCGCTCCAGGACGGCCAGCAGCGACGGGTGCGGGCCCAGCGGACGCCCGTACGTGTAGGAGATCCCGGGGTGCCGCTCCTTCTCGCGGGCCAGCGCCGCCGGGATGTCCCCCTTGGCGTGCCCGGCGGACACCAGCATCAGCGGGACGGCGGCGAACCGACGTACCCCCTGGTCCACCAGCTCGCCCACCGCCTCGGTCAGCGGTGGCGGCGACAGCTCGATGAATCCGCCGGCGACGGGCAGCTCGGGGTGCCGGCGCCCCAGCTCCCGTACGAAGTCGCGGAAGGCCTCGGCGCCGGCCTCGTCCCGGGTGCCGTGTCCGGCGATGAGCAGGGCGGGGGGCGGGGTGGTCACGTTTTCTCCTTGGACTTGGATACGGGGTGGTACAGCAGGGCGTTGAGCGCGGCGGCGGCGACCGCCGAACCGCCCTTCTCGGACACGTTGCTGACAGCGGGCAGCCCGCTCTCGCGCAGCGCGGCCTTGGACTCGGCGGCACCGACGAAGCCGACGGGCAGACCGATGACGAGTGCCGGATCGGCGTGCAGGGTGAGGAGTTCCTCCAGGGCCGTCGGCGCACAGCCGATCACCCACAGCGCACCGGGCCCGACCTCCTCGTACGCGAGCCGGATCGCATGCGCCGAACGGGTCAGGCCAGGGCCCGACTCGGCGTCCTTCAGACGGCAGACGGTGTCCCGGCGGGTGATGCCCGCCGCGACCATCTCCACGTCCACGACGACCGGCGCCCCGGCGTGCAGCGCCGCGTGCGCCCGCTCCAGCGCGCCCTCGTCCATGACGAGATCGTCCGCGTAGTCGAGGTCGGCCGCGGAGTGGATGACCCGCTCCACGACCGCGCGCGTCAGCGGCGCGAAGTGCGAGGTGTCCAGACGGGCACGCAGCCGCCGGAAGGACTCCTGCTCGATGGGGTGCACGACCCGGGCCTGCGGGAACACCTGGCTCACTCGGCTCATTTGGGCTCCTCCTGCCAGCGGTAGCCGCGCGGCGTCACCATACGCCCGGCGATCTCACGGGTCGCCGTGTTGCCCACGGTCACGACCGCCATCATGTCCACCGTCGCAGGGTCCAGACCCGCGAGGGTGGTCAGACGGCTGGATTCGTCCGGGCGGGAAGCGTTGCGTACGACACCGACCGGCGTCGTCGGCTCCCGGTGCTCGGAGAGGATCGCCAGCGCCTTCGGGAGCTGCCAGTCGCGGCCCCGGCTACGGGGGTTGTAGAAGGTGACCACGATGTCCGCCTCGGCCGCCGCCCGTACCCGCCGCTCGATGACCTCCCACGGGGTGTGGAGATCGGAGAGGCTGATCGACACGTGGTCGTGGCCGAGGGGCGCGCCGAGGATCGCGCCGGCCGCGAGGGCGGCCGTCACGCCCGGCACGCCGACCACGTCGATGTCGTCCGACGCCTCGGCCAGCGCGGGCGACGCCATCGCGTACACGCCCGCGTCCCCGCTGCCGATCAGCGCGACGGCCTGCCCGCGCCGTGCCTCGGCCACCGCGGTACGCGCCCGCTCCTCCTCGGCGCCGAGCCCCGACTCCAGGACCCGGGTGCCCGGCCGCAGCAGATCGCGGATCTGGTCGACGTACTGGTCGAGCCCGACGAGCACCGACGCCCGTCGCAGCTCCTCCTTCGCGCGCGGAGTGAGCAGATCGCGGGCGCCGGGCCCGAGACCGACCACCGCGAGCCGACCGCGCGCCACCCGCCGTACGACCGCGACGGTCGCCATCGCGGGCGTACCGTCCGCACGCTCCGACTTCCGCTTGGGGACCAGGAGTTCACCCCCGCGTACGAGCGCGGCGGCCTCGGCCACGGACGGCGTACCGACGGCGGTGAGCGGCGCGTCCGAGGGGTTCGGCACGTCGACCTTTGCCAACTCCTGCGCGCTGTACGTCACCACGGGCACGCCGAGCCGCTCGGCGGCCGCGACGATGCCCGGCTCGTCGGCCTTGGCGTCGACGGTGGCGAGCTCGGCGACGGACTTCGCGGACAGTCCGGCGTCCCGCAGGGCGTCCTCGACGAGCCCGAGGACCTCGTCGACGGGGGCGCCCTTGGAGGCGCCGACGCCGACGACGAGGGACGGTGGCCGCAGGACCACGTTCTGGTCGGCGGGCGGGACGAGACGGTCGGTGACCCGGATCGCGTACGCGCCTTCCCGTGTGACCGGCAGCGGAGGCAGCGGCCACGCCAACTCGGCGTGCAGGGCGACGGGTTCACCGTCCAGCAGGGCCCGGGTGACCCCGGCGACGTCCCCCTCCACGGGGAAGCCGAGGGTGTCGAGGCCGGGCATCCCCACCGCGTCGGTCGCCGTCGTCACCACCGGCTCGGCGCCGAGCAACTCGCCCACCTCGCGGGCGAGTTCATTCGCGCCGCCACCATGGCCCCCGACGAGGGACACGGCGAACCGCCCCGCCTCGTCGACGCACACGATCCCCGGGTCGGACGTCTTGTCGCCCAGGAGCGGTGCGACGAGCCGGACCACCGCGCCCGTGGCCAGGAAGCACACCAGCTGGTCGCACTCCGCGAAGGCCCGCCGCACGGCGTCCCCGACGGACCCCTCGTACACCCGCGTACGGGCGGGCCAGGCCGCGGCCAGCCGGTCACGGGCCGCCGCGCCCGCCGCCGTGGCGGAAATCAGGCCGATCACTGGGGGACTCCTTCGATACGGGCCGGAGGCCGGACGCCCCACAGCAGAAAAACGGGATTGGTGGCCGCGAGCCGGGTGACCCCACCCGGCAGCGGTGCGAGGCGGGACGACTGCAGCAGGACGCCGTCGCAGTCGAACCCGGCGCCGGTGAGCGCGTCCCGCGCCGCCGGAACCCGGTCGAGCGCGGCCATGGCGACGACGACGGCGCGCCGGGCCCGCCCCGCGCAGACCGTGACGATGGCGGGCAGCTCGCGCCCCCCACCGCCGATGAACACGGCGTCCGGATCGTCCTGCAGATCGGACAGCACCGTGGGCGCGGCGCCCTGCACCACCCGCACATCGACGCCGTGCGCCTCGGCGTTGGCGCGGATCCGTTCGCAGCCGTCCCGGGTCTTCTCGACCGCGGTGACGGCCGCGCCGAACCGCGCGCACTCGACGGCGACGGACCCGGAGCCCGCGCCGATGTCCCAGACCAGCTCGCCGAGGCGCGGCCCGATCCTGGCCAGCGCGAGCGCCCGCACCTCGAACTTGCTGATCATCGAGTCGCGGTGCGCGAACTCGCTCTCGTCCAGGGCCCATCGGGCGGGCCCGGGCGGTGGCCCGGCGACCGTCCGCACCGGAGCGAGGGTGCGCGTGCGCGTCGGAGCCAGGCACAGGACGACGCTCACCGCCGTACCCCAGTCGCGGGCCGCGGCCTCGGCGGGCGTGACCCGCTCCACCCGCTCGTGCTCGGGGTCGCCCAGCGCGCTCGCCACGACGAGGACGCGATCGGCGCAGGCGTGGGCGAGGGCGGCGCCCAGTTCGGCGGGCCCGGAGCCGGGTCCCGTCAGGACGGCCACCTTCGGGTGGGACCGGCAGACCTGCACGGCCGTACGCAGCTCCCGCCCATGGGCGCTCACCACCACCGCGTCGTCCCAGGGCAGCCCGAGCCGCGCGAAGGCGGTCGCGACGGAGGAGACACCGGGACGCACATCCAGCCGCTCCGCCCCGAACCGCTCCGCCAACGCCCGTACGATCCCGAAGAACCCGGGGTCCCCGGAGGCGAGCACGACGACCCGGCTCTGCTTCTGCCCCTTCTTCACGTGTTGCTCGACGATGTCCAACGCGGGTGCCAGCGACCCGAGAACGATCCGCTCCACCCCCTCCGGCAGCCGCGCCGCCGCCAGATGCCGCCGGGCCCCCACCACGAGCCCGGCGTCGGCGAGAGCGGCCTCGGCGTCCCTGGGAAGCGGCGCCCCCGTCCCCGTACCGAAGACGGTGATCACGAAGGACTGCCCTTACGCGCCGCGCGCAGCTCCGCGCGCGCCTGCGGGTCGGCCTTGCGGAAGCCGTGGAAGTGACCGGGGTGGTAGAGGTGCGAGCGGGTGCCGCTCGCGTCGAGCGCCGGGCCGACCAGGAAGAGGGTGTGTTTCCAGAGCTTGTGCTCCTTGACGGTCTCCTCCAGCGTCTCGATCGTGCACTTCACGATCAGCTCCTCCGGCCAGGTCGCCTGATACGCGACGACGACCGGCGTGGACGTCGGATAGCCGCCCTCCAGCAGCTCCCGTACGAGCTGGCCGCTGCGGGCGGCCGACAGGAACAGCGCCATGGTCGTGCCGTGCCGCGCGAACTCCCGCACTTCCTCCCCGGGCGGCATCGGCGTCTTGCCCCCGCCGAGCCGGGTGAGGATGACGGACTGCGCGACCTCGGGAATCGTCAGCTCGCGCTGCGCGAGCGCGGCCACGGCGGAGAAGGACGAGACGCCCGGGATGATCTCCGTCGCCACCCCGATGTCGGTACACCGGTCGAGCTGCTCCTGCGTACCGCCCCAGAGGGCGGGGTCGCCGGAGTGGATCCGGGCCACCTTCAGACCGTGTCGAAAAGCCCGCTCGTACACGGCCACGACGTCCTCGAGGGACATCGTCGCCGAATCCAGGATCTCCGCACCCTCGCGCGCGTGCTCGAGGACCTCGGCCTGCACCAGGCTGGCCGCCCAGATCACGACGTCGGCCTCGGCGATGGCGCGTGCGGCCCGGAACGTCAGCAGGTCGGCGGCGCCGGGCCCGGCCCCGACGAAGGTCACCTTGCCGGTGGGGGCATCGGCCATGGAAATTCGGTCCTCTCCTACAAGTGCGATGACTGCCAAGTGCGATTACTACGAGAAGTCAGTGGGCGCGCGGCCGTCGGGCGTGCGCGAACGGGCCTTGATCGGATAGCAAGGGCTTATGGCGGTCCTCGTCGCGCTCGGCGCGTTCCTGATGACGCTGGCCGGCGGCTGGACGGCACTGCGCGTGACCGACCGCCGTCATCTGGTGCTGGGCCTGGCCGGCGGGCTGATGCTCGGCGTGGTCGGCCTGGACCTGCTGCCGGAGGCGCTGGACGCGGCGGGCGACGAGGTCTTCGGCGTACCGGCCGCGCTGCTGTTGTTCGTCGCCGGGTTCCTGCTGGCCCACCTGGTGGAACGCCTGCTGGCCCACCGGCAGGCCGCGCACGGCGGCGAGGAGAACGGCGGACGCGCGCCCGAGGTGGGCCTCACGGCAGCGGCCGCCATGGTCGGTCACAGCGCCATGGACGGGGTGGCGATCGGCGCCGCCTTCCAGGTCGGCGGTGGCATGGGCCTGGCCGTCGCCCTCGCGGTGATCGCCCACGACTTCGCGGACGGCTTCAACACGTACACGATCACCAGCCTGTACGGAAACGCGCGCCGCAAGGCGATCATGATGCTGTTCGCGGACGCGGCGGCCCCGGTGGTGGGCGCGGCCTCCACGCTCTTCTTCCACATCCCGGAGCGACTGCTCGGCTGCTACCTCGGCCTCTTCGGCGGCGTACTCCTGTACCTCGCCGCCGCCGAGATCCTTCCCGAGGCGCACCACGAGCACCCGGCCCGCTCGACCCTGCTGTGCACGATCGCGGGGGCGGCCTTCATCTGGCTGGTGGTGGGCATCGCCGGGTGATCTTCCGGCGTTCACAGTTTTCCGCCGCGCCCGCCATCGCGCCGGGCGGGCGCGATGAGCGTGGAGAGGTACGGCAGCGGCCCGCCGTCGAGGTCGGCCGCGGGCCGGATGGACTCGCCCTCGAGCCCGAGCGCCGAGCCCCACACGGCACCGTCGATCCGCCCGGTCTCCCGCAGCACCTCCGCCACCTCCTGCGCCTGCCGCCCGAACTTGTACGCGACGACGGTGCCGGGCCCGTTCAGCGCGTCCTTGAGCACGGCGGCCCCGGCGGTGACGGGCACGAGAGTGAGAGGCTCGGTCCCTTCCGTGAGCACGGCTCCCGACCGCGCCGCCAGATCCTGCATGGCGGTGATACCGGGCACGGTCTCGATCTCCGTCCCCGGTACCAGCTCCCCGATGGTCAGCGCGAGATAGGTGAAGGTCGAGTACACGTTGGGATCGCCGATGGTGGCGAAGGCGACGCTGCTGTGCGCGCGCAGCAGCGCGGCGACCCGCGCGCCGGCCGCATCCCAGGCGGCCTCACGGCGCCCCCGGTCGGTCCGCTCGTTGAGCGCGAACACGACCCGTACGACCTTGTCCTCGGGCACGTAGTGCAGGACGGTGGCCTCGGCGCGTCCCCGCTCACCACTGTCCATGACCGGGACGACGACGACCTCGGCGGCGCGCAGCGCGTTGACGCCCTTGACGGTCACCAGCTCCGGGTCACCGGGCCCGACCCCGACACCGATCAGCTTGCTGCTCATGACGTCAGGCACCTCTCCACGAACCGACGGGCGACACCGGGCTCGGACGCCCAGTGCGTATGCAGATAACTCGCGTGCACACCTTGTTGTACGAAACCTTCGACGCGCCGCTCAGGGGCGCGCACCCCCCAGGCGGGCGCCGCCCCGGCACCGGGTTCGACGACGGTCCGGTGGAACTCGTGACCGCGCATCCGGGTCCCGGCGGGCGCGAGCACGCTGTCGCTGACGGCCACCGCGTCCCGATAGCCGAGCGTCAGCCGCGCGTCCATGCGTGCCGTGGCGTCGAGCACCCCGCACATGGGCTGCCCGTCGAGCTCCCGGGAGAGATACAGCAGCCCGGCACACTCGGCGGCGACGGGCGCCCCACTGAGCGCGAGGTCGGCCACGGCCTTACGGAGCGGCTCGTTGGCGGACAGCTCGGGGGCGTACACCTCCGGGAACCCGCCCCCGATGACCAACCCGCCCGTCCCTTCGGGCAGTTGCTCGTCCCGCAGCGGATCAAAGGTGACGACTTCGGCACCGGCGGCGGCGAGCAATTCGGCATGCTCGGCGTAGGAGAAGGTGAAGGCGGGGCCACCGGCAACGGCGACTACGGGTGCCTTGCGCAGCCCGCGCCGGGCACCATCCAGCCCGTCCGGCGTTTGAGGACGAGCCCTTCGGGCGACCGGGGGTTTGGGGGCGGAGCCCCCAAGTTTGGGAACGGGAAGGGGCGGCGGGGGCGAGGAACCCACCACCTCAGCCGCATCCCAAGCCGCACCGGACAACGCGGGCGCACTCCGCGCCAGCGCGAACAGCACATCAAGGTCACACCCACGCCGCACCTGCTCAGCCAGCGCGGCCACGGCCTCCAACGCCTCCCCACGCCGCTCGGCAACAGGCACCAGCCCCAGATGCCGCGAGGGCGTACTCACCTGCGAGGCGCGCCGCAGCGCACCGAGCACCGGCACCCCCGACTCGTCGAGAGCCTCCCGCAGCATGGCTTCATGCCGTTCGGACCCGACCTTGTTCAGGATCACCCCCGCAACCCGCACCTCGGGATCCCAGGAGGCAAACCCATGCACGAGCGCGGCCACGGACCGAGACTGCGACGAGGCATCCACAACAAGCACCACCGGCGCCCGAAGCAGCTTCGCGACATGAGCCGTCGAGGCCAGCTCCCCCTGCCCGGCGGCCCCGTCGTACAGCCCCATCACACCCTCGACAACAGCGAGATCGCAGCCCCGCGCCCCCTGCGCGAACAACGGCGCGATCAAGTCCGCCCCGCACAGATACGCGTCGAGATTCCGCCCCACACGCCCGGTGGCGAGCGCGTGATACCCGGGATCGATGTAGTCGGGCCCCACCTTGTGCGGGGACACGGCAAGCCCCCGCGAGGCGAAGGCCGCCATCAACCCCGTGGCAACGGTGGTCTTGCCGCTCCCCGAAGCGGGCGCGGCAATGACCAGCCGAGGGACGGATGTCACCACTCGATGCCCCTCTGACCCTTCTGACCGGCGTCCATCGGGTGCTTGACCTTGGACATGTCCGTCACAAGATCAGCGAACTCGACGAGCTTCTCCGGGGCGTTCCGCCCAGTGATCACGACATGCTGAGTCCCCGGCCGATCCCGCAGCACGGCCACCACCTCGTCGACATCCACCCACCCCCAGTGCATGGGGTAGGCGAACTCGTCGAGGACATACAGCTTGTACGTCTCGGCGGCGAGGTCCCGCTTGACCTGCTCCCAGCCCTCGCGGGCCTTCTCCTCGTTGTCCATCTGGGAGTCGCGCTGCACCCACGACCAGCCCTCGCCCATCTTGTGCCAGTCGACGGACCCGCCCTCACCGGACGCACCCAGCACGCGCAGCGCGTTCTCTTCCCCGACCTTCCACTTCGCCGACTTGACGAACTGGAACACCCCGATGGGCCACCCCTGGTTCCAGGCACGCAGCGCAAGCCCGAACGCGGCCGTCGACTTGCCCTTGCCGATCCCCGTGTGCACCACGACCAGCGGCCGATTCCGACGCTGGCGTGTCGTCAGACCGTCGTCCGGCACCACACTCGGCTGCCCCTGCGGCATTACGCGGCCCTCCTGTTGCCCTGAACGTCCTTGACCAGCCCGGCAATTGAGTCGGCCCGCAGTTCATCGAGCGTCACAGCGGTACCCCCCAGGTCACCGGCGAGCTGCGACGCAAGCCCCAGCCGAACAACTCCCGACTCACAGTCGACGACCACGGAAGCAACCCCCTCGGCCGCGAACAGCCGAGCCGCCCGCGCACCCAGCGCGACCGGCTCCGGCCCCCCGGTCGCCCGCCCGTCCGTCACGACCACGACGAGCGCCCGCCGCGCCGGATCCCGCAGCCGCTCCACCCGCAGTACGTCATGCGCCTTGAGCAGCCCGGCGCCGAGCGGAGTCCGCCCACCGGTGGGCAGCGACTCCAGCCGAGCCGCAGCCGCGTCGACGGACGAGGTAGGAGGCAACGCGACCTCGGCACCCGTCCCCCGAAAGGTCACGAGCCCCACCTTGTCCCGCCGCTGATAGGCATCGAGCAACAGCGAAAGGACGGCCCCCTTCACGGCACTCATCCGCTGCCGGGCCGCCATCGACCCGGAAGCATCGACGACGAACAACACGAGATTGGATTCGTGGCCTTCGCGCACCGCTTGCCTGAGATCGTCACGACGCAGGAGAAGCCCAGATCCAGTGCGCCCCCGCGCCCGCTGGTGCGGTGCGGCAGCCTGCACGGTCGCAGCCAAGTGCAGCTTGGTGAGCGCCCCTTGAGGCCGCCGTGCACCGGTCGTCCGCCCATGCTCGGTCCGCGCCCGCGAACGCCGTCCGGCGGCACCCTGACCGATACCGGGCACGCTCAGCGCCTTCGTGCGGAAGGGTTCGGAGGCCCGTACGGGAGACTGCTCGCCACCACCCTGCGCGGCCGGCGCGTGCCCTTCTTCCGAGGGCTCGCCCTGCGCCGGGACGTCACCGGCGGGGGAGTCGCCGTCCGGCCCGTCCTGCGGAGGCTGCCCGCCACCACCGGGCCCGTCCGGATCCGGATCATCGTCCTCGCTGCCGCCCTGCTCGCCGAACTCCTCCAGCGTCTCGTCGAGCTTGTTCTCGTCAAGTCCGGGCGCATCAAAGGGATTCCGCCGCCGCCGATGAGGCAGAGCGAGCAACGCGGCCTGCCTCACATCCTCCGCGAGCACGTCGGTCCGCCCGGCCCATGCGGCCAGCGCGACCGCCGTCCGCGCCATCACGATGTCGGCCCGCATCCCGTCGACCTCGAAGGCAGCACAAGTCGCCGCGATCTGCCGCAGCGCACCGTCGCCGAGCCGCACGGACGGCAACAGCTCACGCGCCGCCACGATCCGGGCCCGTACGGCGGACTCCTCGTCGTCCCACCGCGCTGCGAAGCCTTCCGGATCGTCGTCGTACGCGAGCCTCCTCCTGACCACCTCGACCCGCTGATCAGGCTCCCGCGAGGCGGAGACCTCGACGGTCAGCCCGAACCGGTCGAGGAGCTGAGGCCTGAGCTCACCCTCCTCGGGGTTCATGGTCCCGACGAGCAGAAAACGGGCGGCATGCCGTACGGAGACACCCTCACGCTCGACGTACGAGGCACCCATCGCGGCCGCGTCCAGCAACAGGTCGACCAGGTGGTCGTGAAGAAGATTGACCTCGTCGACGTACAGAATCCCACGGTGCGCGTCGGCCAGCAGCCCCGGCTCGAAGGCCTTCACGCCCTCCGCGAGCGCCCGCTCGATGTCGAGGGCTCCCACGAGCCGGTCCTCGGAGGCACCGACGGGCAGCTCGACCATCCGCGCGGGACGCTTCGTACCGGGACCGGCCTCGTGCGGCCCGTCCGGGCAGGCGGGATCAGGGGAAGCCGGCGCACAGGAGAACCGGCACTCGGCGACGACGTCGACCCCGGGCAGCAGCGCCGAAAGTGCGCGTACAGCCGTGGACTTGGCGGTGCCTTTCTCTCCACGGACGAGCACGCCGCCGACATTCGGTGCGATGGCGTTGAGCAGCAGGGCAAGCTGCAGGTCCTGCTGCCCGACGACGGCGGTGAATGGGAAGTGCGTGCTCACGCTGCAGTCCCCCCTGGGAGTGAAAGACGGTGAAAATGACGGATTTGAGGCGCACGATCGGTCAACTTGGTTCCCTGCTCCCCACATACACGGGGATGGTCCGGCGGTGTCGCCAGCTGTCGGCGGCGTGCTGGTCTGCTCCCCGCGCACGCGGGGATTCGGCGGGAGATCACTCGTCCCCCTCCAGATCTCCCTCAAGTTCGAGGTAGGTCGCGCGGAGCCGGTCCAGGGTCTCCTGTTCCGGCTCCGCCCACAGACCGCGGTCGGCGGCCTCCAACAGCCGTTCGGTGATGCCCCTGAGAGCCCACGGGTTGGACTTCTGCATGAACTGCTTGTTTTCCGGGTCGAAGACATACTCGGCGCTCAGTTTTTCGTACATCCAGTCGTCGACCACACCTGCCGTCGCGTCGTACCCGAACAGGTAATCGACAGTCGCCGCCATCTCGAAAGCACCCTTGTAGCCGTGCCGCCTCATGGCGCTCATCCAGCGAGGGTTGACCACACGCGCCCGGAAAACCCGGTGGGTCTCCTCGCCCAGCGTCCGCGTCTTCACCTGGTCGGGCGTGGCGGAGTCACCGACGTACGCCTCCGGACTCGCCCCCGTCAGATGCCGCACCATCGCGACCATGCCGCCGTGGTACTGGAAATAGTCGTCGGCGTCGACAAGATCATGTTCCCGTGTGTCGACATTCTTCGCGGCCACCGCGATCCGCCGGAACGCCGTCTCCATGTCCCCCCGGGCCGCCCGCCCATCGAGCCCCCGCCCGTAGGCGTAACCACCCCACACCGCGTACACCTCGGCCAGGTCCGCGTCGCTCCTCCAGTTCCGCGCATCGATCAGCGGCAGCAACCCGGCGCCATAAGCCCCCGGCTTGGAGCCGAAGATACGAGCGGTCGCCCGCCGTCGGTCGCCATGCTCGGCGGCATCCGCGTCCACGTGCGCCCGCACGAAGTTGGACTCGGCGGGCTCGTCCAGTTCCGCAACCGCCCGCACCGCGTCGTCGATCAGCCCGACCACGTGTGGGAACGCGTCCCGGAAGAACCCGGAGATACGCACCGTGACGTCGATACGAGGCCGCCCCAGCTCCGCCACCGGCACCACCTCGAACCCGGTCACCCGCCTCGACGCGTCGTCCCACACGGGACGGCAGCCGAGCAGCGCGAGGATCTCGGCGATGTCGTCGCCCTGCGTCCGCATGGCCGACGTACCCCAGACCGTCAGGCCGACGGACTTCGGGTACTCGCCGGTGTCGGTCAGATACCGCTGCACCAGCGAGTCGGCGAGCGCCTGGCCGACCTCCCAACTGAGCCTGGACGGAATGGCCTTGGGGTCGACGGAGTAGAAGTTGCGGCCGGTCGGCAGGACGTTGACGAGCCCACGGGTTGGCGAGCCGGACGGGCCCGCCGGGACGTAACCGCCGTCAAGTGCCTTGAGGATGTGGTCGATCTCGTCGGTCGTCTTCGCGAGCCGCGGCACGACCTCGTCGCACGCGAACTTCAACACCGCGACTGCATCCGGCAGTTCGGCGCCCACGACCTCGCGCACCAGAGCGGGAACGGCCGCCGTGTCCCAGCCGCGTTCCTCCATGCCCTCGGCGAACCGGCGGCACAGCTGCTCCAGCAGGTCGATTGCGTCGGCTCCCGTGCGTGCGGGCCCCTCGACCAGTGAGGTCAGCCCGTCCGGCACCTTCACCGGCGCGCCCGGCTCGGCGAGCAACTCCTTCTCGACCAGGCCGAAGTGCTCGGCGAGGCAGGCCCGCAGCCCGGGCAGCGCGTTCGCCGCGCCGCCCCACACCTGCGAGGCCCGCAGCACGGCCAGCACGAGATTCACCCGCGGTTCGGCCTCCGGCCCGCCGCCGAGGATGTGCAGCCCGTCCCGGATCTGCACATCCTTGATCTCGCACAGATAGCCGTCGATGTGCATGACGAACTCGTCGAACGCGTCCTCGTCCGGCTGGTCGTCCACATGCAGGTCGTGATGGAGTTCCGCAGCTCGCACCAGCGTCCAGATCTGGCTGCGCACGGCCGGCGCCTTCGTCGGGTCCAGGTCGGACACGAGCGCGTACTCGTCGAGGAGTTGCTCCAGCTTCGCCAGATCGCCGTACGTGTCCGCGCGGGCCATCGGCGGTACGAGGTGGTCGACGACGGTGGCGTGCCCGCGGCGCTTGGCCTGGGTGCCCTCGCCGGGGTCGTTGACGATGAACGGGTAGATGAGGGGGAGTTCGCCGAGTACGGCGTCGGGCGCGCAGCCCCCGCTGAGCCCGAGTCCCTTGCCCGGCAGCCATTCCATCGTGCCGTGCTTGCCCATGTGCACGACGGCGTCGGCGCCGAAGGAGTTTTCCAGCCACCTGTACGCGGCCATGTAGTGGTGCGACGGCGGCATGTCCGGGTCGTGGTAGATCGCGATCGGGTTCTCGCCGAAGCCGCGCGGCGGCTGGATCATCACGACGACGTTCCCGAACTGGAGGGAGGCCAGCACGATGTCGTCCCCGTCGACGTAGAGGGAGCCCGGCGGCTCGCCCCACGCCTCGAGCATGCCGTTGCGCAGCTCGGGGTCGAGCTTGTCGAACCAGGCCCGGTAGTCGGCGAGCGGCACGCGCGCGGGAGCGGCCGCCAACTGCTCCTCGGTGAGCCATTCGACGTCGTGGCCACCGGCGTTGATGAGCCGGTGGATCAGCTCGTCGCCGTTGTCGGGGTGGCCCTCGACCACGTACCCCGCGTCCTTGAGGGCGTCCAGCACCCGCACCGCCGAGGCGGGCGTGTCGAGCCCCACCGCGTTGCCGACCCGGGAGTGCTTGGTCGGGTAGGCGGTGAAGACGAGCGCGAGCTTCTTGTCCGCGTTCGGCTTGTGCTTCAACCGGGCGTGGCGTACGGCGATTCCGGCGACGCGCGCGGCCCGCTCGGGGTCGGCGACGTACACCGGAACGTCGTCCGGGCCCTGCTCCTTGAAGGAGAACGGCACGGTGATGAGCCGCCCGTCGAACTCCGGGATCGCGACCTGCATCGCCGCGTCCATGGGGGAGAGGGCGGCGTCCGACGCTTCCCACGCGGCCTGCGAGGAGGTGAGGCAAAGTCCTTGCAGGACAGGGACGTCGAGGTCGCCGAGCGCCCCGATGTCCCAGGCCTCCTCGTCACCGCCGGCGGATGCCTGCGAGGCGTGCGTGCCGCCCGCCGCGAGCACGGTCGCGACCAGCGTGTCGGCCTTCCCGAGGATCTCGTACAGTCCCGCGTCGGCGCCGCGCAGCGAACCGCAGTACACGGCAAGGGCGTTGGCCCCTCGCGCCTCGATCGCGTCGCACAGCGTGTCGACGAAGGCGGTGTTGCCGGACAGCTCGTGCGCCCGGTAGAAGAGCACGCCGATCGTCGGGCGGCCCTCGACGAACGCACGCTCGCCGTGGATGCCGTACTCGGCCATCTTCCGTGGCGCTTCGAAGCCCTCGCCGGTGAGCAGCACGGTGTCGGAGAGGAAGCGGGCCAGCTCGGTCAGGTTGTCCGGGCCGCCCTCGACGAGGTAGCGCAGTGCCTCAGCCACGACACCGGCCGGCACGGACGACTCGGCCATCAGCTCGGCGTCCGGTACGGACTCCCCGCCGAGCAGCACGGTCGGGATGCCGGACGCCTTCAGGAAGGCGAGCCCGTCCTCCCAGGCGCGCTTGCCGCCCAGCAGCCGTACGACGGCGAGGTCCGCGCCCTCGACGAGTCCGGGCAGCTCGCCCGCGACATCCACGCGGGTCGGATTGCCGATCCGGTACGGGGCGCCGGAGGCACGGGCCGCCAGCAGATCCGTGTCGGCGGTCGACAACAACAACACTGTGCTCATGCGGGCGCTCCCGGTGGAATGAAGGGCAGTCCTGAAGGCGCGCCGGACTCGATGAGCCGCCACAGCGCGTCCGTGTCCGCGTGTTCCTCGATCAGATCGCCGAGCCGGTCGAGCTGCTCCTCGCGCAGCGCCGCGAACGACGTGTCGGCGGCCGGCACGAACCGGCGGCCCGCGGCGGCCGCCACTTCGCGCAGGAAGGCCCGCCGGAACCCGTCCGACTCCAGCGAACCGTGCCAGTGCGTGCCCCAGACGGCGCCGACCCGGCAGCCGTCCAAGAAGGTTTCCCCGCCGGTGACGTCGGCGACGCCGTGGTGGATCTCGTACCCCTCGACATGCTCGCCGAGCGCCTCCCCGACGGGCCGGGTGAGGGTCTTCTCGCGCGCGAACCGCACGCGTACGGGGAGCAGTCCGAGCCCGTCGACATGACCGGCGCGCGACTCGACCTCGTCCTCGATGTGCTCGCCGAGGATCTGGAAGCCCCCGCAGATTCCGAGGACGGGACGGCCCTGTGCGGCTCTCCGCTCGATGGCGTCCGCGAGTCCGCGCTCGCGCAGCCACTCCAGTGCCTTCACCGTCCCCCGGGTTCCGGGTACGACGACGAGGTCGGCGTCGGCCAGTTCCTCGGCCCGGTCCACGAACCGCACGACGACACCCGGCTCGGCGGCCAGGGCGTCCACGTCCGTGAAGTTGGACATGAGGGGGATCGCGCAGACGGCGACGCGCAGTACGTCCTCGCCGACGGGGGGAGCGACCACGGACTCGCGCACCGCGCCCCTCAGCGAGACCCGCAGCCCGTCCTCCTCGTCGATGCCCAGGCCGTGCGCGAAGGGCAGCACGCCGTACGCGCGGCGCCCGGTGAGGCCGTGCAGCATCTCGAGCCCGGGTTCCAGCAGGGACACATCGCCGCGGAACTTGTTGACGAGGAACCCGGCGACGAGCGCCTGATCCTCCGGGCTCAGCAGCGCGACCGTCCCGAAGAACGAGGCGAACACGCCCCCACGGTCGATGTCGCCGACGACGAGCACGGGCAGCCGGGCATTGCGGGCGATCCCCATGTTCACGATGTCGGTCCGCCGCAGATTGATCTCGGCAGGACTGCCGGCCCCCTCACAGATCACCGCGTCATACGTGCCCCGCAATGCGGCGAGGCAGTCCAGCACGGTCCCGAGGAGAGCCTCCTGCCGACCGCCGTGATAGCCACGCGCGGTCATCTCACCCACGGGCTTGCCCATGAGGACGACCTGACTGCTCCTGTCGCTGCCGGGCTTGAGCAGCACGGGATTCATGAGCGCGGTGGGCTCGACGCGCGCGGCCTGCGCCTGCATGGCCTGCGCCCGCCCGATCTCGGCGCCCTCACGCGTCACGAACGAATTCAGCGACATGTTCTGCGCCTTGAAGGGCGCGACCTTGACCCCCTGCCGCACCAGCCACCGGCAGATCCCGGCGGTCACGACGCTCTTGCCGGCGTCGGAGGTGGTGCCGGCGACGAGGAGACCGCCGCTCATGATGTGTCTCCCTTGGAAAGCATCCGTCCGACAGCGCACACGCCGAGCGCGAGCAGGCTCACGCGCCGCGACAGCCGTACCGCCCGCTCGATGTCGCCGACTCGGACGGCGCGACCCGTGTCATTGAGTACGGGCCGGTGCTCGACCCTTCCTCCGTACGAGAGGGTCCCGCCGAGCCGCACCCCGAGCGCCCCCGCGAACGAGGCCTCCACGGGTCCGGCGTTGGGGCTCGGATGCTTGCGGGCGTCCGCACGCCAGGCGCGCACGGCGCCCCGCGGATCCCCTCCGGCCGCAGCGGCGAGTACGGCCGTGAGCCGCGCCCCCGGCCATCCCGCGACATCGTCGAGCCGCGCGGAAGCCCACCCGTACCGCCGGTACTCGGCGGACCTGTGCCCGACCATGGCGTCGAGCGTGTTCACGGCGCGAAAGGCGACCAGCCCGGGAACGCCCCCCACGGCCCCCCACACCAGAGCTCCCACGACGGCGTCGGAGGTGTTCTCGGCGACGGACTCGACGACGGCCCGCGCGACGCCGTCCGCGTCGAGAGCCTGGGGATCCCGCCCGCACAGATGCGGCAGCCGCTCCCGGGCCGCCTCGACATCACCGACCGCGAGCGCGTCGCCGATCGTCCGGGCCTCCCGCCCGAGGGAGGTCCCTCCGACGACGGCCCAGGTGGCGGCGGCGGTCAGCGCGACGGAAGCGGTACGAGATCGACGTACGGAGTGGCTCGCGAGCGCCGCGATCCCGGCGGCGCCGCCCACGCACACGGCCGTGTGCAGTGCGCCCCACCCGCGGTGGTCGCGCCACAGCACTCGCTCCACGGCACCGGCGGCCCGCCCGAACGCGGCCACCGGATGCCCGCGGCGCGGATCGCCCAGCAGCAGGTCACCGAGGAGTCCGGCGGCGGCGCCGTACGCGAAGACGCGATCGGCACGCATCGGTTCAGCCGACCGTCAGGTCGGGCACAACCGTCGTTCGGGTCGTTCGCGTCCTAGGCAACGCACTTGGGCAGCCGCGCATGGCGATATGTCCTCACTCAGGGTGTCCACGCCCTGGTTCGACGAGACCGGCGATGAGAGTTCCTGGCTCCCGGGGACTTCCTTCCCCGGTGACAGTGGCGGGACCGCGCCGGATTCACACCGGCTTCCTCTCCTGTCGCCGTACTTGGCTCCGGCAGTCCACCACGGGGTCGGAAGACCCGTCAACTTGCTGTTGACCTGCGCGGGGAGAGTGTGCCGAGGCCCACACCGCTACCGCGCCGACCTGCCCGCCGAGACCGAATTGGCATGAATTTCCCTGTGAGGGGCGGCATTTCGTGGCTGTGCTTGTGGCTGCGGAGCGTAGCCATCCGAAGTGCCCCAAAAAGGAACCGCCCTGCTCGCCGGCGCCCGGAAAGGGCGACCGATGAACAGGGCGGCGAGGACCGTGCGGCGCGGGCGAAGGCAGTGCGGTGGGTCCAGGAGCGCGCGGTGTTGTCAGGCCACGATCAGATAGATCCCGTACGACACCGCCGCCGCGCACGCCGCGAAGCAGACGTACGCGCCGGTGACCGCGAGCGTGGCCGAGCCGCCCTGCGCCGACGCCGACTCGCGCTTGGAGAGGCCGACGATGCCGAGGGTGAAGAGGCCGACGAGGGCCACGGTGGTCACGAGGCTGACTCCGAAGACGGAGCCCAGGGCTGCCCAGTCGATGTGCATGCTGTTGATTCCTTACACCGTGGCCGGCTGGGTGGGCTCCGTGCCCGGGGACGGGATGGTGGCCTTCAGGTCGTCGGTGACGGTGCCGGCGGGCGGCGGGGTGACCGCGGCGATCGCCGTGGTGACGACGCCCGCGGGCTCGGCGGCGACCTCGTTGACGTTGTCGACGGTGACCGGCTGGCGGCGGGAGAGCGTCCAGATGGCGCCGGAGCCGGCCACGAGCAGCGCGCCGGTGAGGATGATGCCCCACGTGCCCTGCTTGGTCAGGAACTCGGCGCAGGCGCCGGCCAGACCGGCGGCGGGCAGCGTCAGGCCCCACGCGACGAACATCCGGGTCGCGGTCGACCAGCGGACGACACCGCCCTTGCGGCCGAGGCCCGAGCCCATCACGGCGCCGGAGCAGACCTGGGTGGTGGAGAGCGAGAAGCCGATGTGGGAGGAGGCCAGGATGGCGCTCGCGGCGCTGGTCTGGGCGGCGAAGCCCTGCGGCGGCGCGAGGTCGGTGAGGCCCTTGCCCATGGTGCGGATGATGCGCCAGCCGCCCAGGTAGGTGCCGAGCGCGATGGCCACGCCGGCCGAGACGATGACCCAGACGGGAGGGTTCGAGCCCGGGGCGATGACACCGCCGGTGACCAGAGCGAGGGTGATGATGCCCATCGTCTTCTGCGCGTCGTTGGTGCCGTGGGCGAGGGAGACCAGTCCGGCGGAGGCGATCTGGCCCGCGCGGTAGCCCTTGGCGGTCGCCTTCTCGTCGGCACGGTTGCCGATCCGGTACGTCAGCCGGGTGGCCAGCATCGCGGCGAGTCCGGCCACGATGGGCGCGGCGACCGCGGGGATCAGCACCTTGGTGACGACGGTCGAACCGTTCACCGACGACCAGCCGGCCGACATGACCGCGGCGCCGATGAGGCCGCCGAAGAGTGCGTGGGAGGAACTGGAGGGCAGACCCAGAAGCCAGGTCAGGAGATTCCACAGGATGGCGCCGACGAGCGCCGCGAAGATCACTTCGGTGCGAATGCCCTCTTCGTTGATGATCCCGCCGGAGATCGTCTTGGCGACCTCCACGGAGAGGAACGCACCGACGAGGTTCAGCGCGGCGGACATGGCCACCGCCGTCTTGGGCTTCAGAGCGCCGGTCGAGATGGTCGTCGCCATCGCGTTGGCAGTGTCGTGGAAACCGTTCGTGAAATCGAACACGAGAGCGGTCACGATCACGACAGCAAGGAGCAGCGTGATGTGTTCCATTTACCCAGGCTTCTGTTGGACGTCAGTGGCAGGGGGACCGTAGGCAACCTGGGTGAACGGAAGATGAACTGGGGCGGGCGTAGGGGTGTCTCAAACGGCGGAACGCCCCTCCGCTTGTGATGACGGTGATGCCGGAGGGGCGGCCCTGGGACTCGAACGGAGGCGGAATACTGGGCTCCGCTAGCCCTTGGCGAACTTCTTGAGCTGAGTCAGGGATCCGTTGAAGAGATTCTGGTCACCCGGCAGCGTGCCGCTGTTGTCGTACTGCCAGAACGTCCAGAACGACCAGCCGGCCGGCAGTGTCCCCGCGTCCGCCGAGTCGTAGCGGGCGAGCCACAGGGAATGGTTCGTGGCGAAGGCGCGGCTGCCGCCGGTGCAGGTGTTCCACCAGTGCGTGGTCGTGTAGATCACCGGACGGCGACCGGTCTCCCGCTTGACCTCGGCACTGAACGCCTTGATCCAGCTCACCATCTTGGCCTTGCTCAGGCCGTAGCACTTCTTCTTGCCGTACGGGTTGTACTCGATGTCGAGCGCGGGCGGCAGCGTCCAGCCGTCCGCGCGCCAGGCGCCGCCGTTGCGCACGAAGTGCGCGGCCTGGGCGGTGCCGGACGACTTGTTCGGCACCGCGAAGTGATAGGCGCCGCGGATGATCCCCGTGTCGCGCGCCCCGTTGTACTGCTGGCTGAAATACGGATTGCGGTACGTGTGGGACTCGGTCGCTTTGACGTAGACGAACCGGGCGCCCTTTGCTTTCGCACTCTGCCAGTTGACGTTCTTCTGGTGCGAGGAGACGTCATGTCCCTTGGGTTTGCTCGCCGCCGAGACCGGAAACCCGGCGAGGGCGGTCCCTCCGGCGGTCAGCGCCGCCACGGTGGCCGATGCCGCGATGACGCGGGCACGACGACGGAATGGTTTGTGATCACGAGCCACATTTCCCCCCGGAATGGCAGTGTGCACGACAAATCCCCCAGAGATTAACTGAAGATCATCGGCAGCCCGTCGATCGTCGGCCAATCGCTGCCGGAGGGGGGATCTATGGCGATATGCGACCTTACGGACGCGTAGGTTCCGCCCTACAGTGCCCTCGCCGACGGCAGATCGACGACCGTGCCTGGCAGGATCGCGGCATGGCTGAGCAGCGGCGGGACGCGCGGGATACGGGTGACGTGGGGGAGGGTGCACAGGGTGCGCGTGGGCGGGAGGTGGCGGACGCGTGGGACGAACTCGTCGCGACGGCCCGCCGGACGGTGGCCGACGGGCTGGTCGTCGGTACGTCCGGCAATGTCTCGGTACGGATCGGCGATACCGTCCTGGTCACGCCGACGGGAGTGCCGTACGACCGGCTGACGCCCGACGCCGTCGTCGGTGTCGACCGCGACGGCCGGCAGGTGCTCGGTTCGCTCCTTCCGACGAGTGAACTGCCGATGCATCTCGCGATCTACCGCGCCACCGACGCGCATGCCGTCGTTCACACCCACGCCCCGCACGCGACGGCCGTCTCGACGCTCGTCTCCGAGCTCCCGCTGATCCACTACATGGCGGGATCCCTCGGTGGACCGGTCCGTGTTGCCCCCTATGCGACATACGGCACCAGCGAGTTGGCCGAGAACATGCTCCAGGCCCTCACCCACCGCACGGCCTGCCTCCTCCAGAACCACGGCACCATCGCCTACGGAGACTCTTTGACCCAGGCGTACGACCGCACCGCCCAGCTGGAATGGATGTGCCGTGTGTGGCTATTGGCGTCGTCCGTGCCGGGACTGACCCCCACGCTCCTGTCGGGGGAGCAGGTGGGGGAGGCGGCGGAACGATTGCGGACGTACGGGCAAGGGGGCTAGGGCCTGTCCGGCGGATCAGGTTGCAGGGAAGCACCGGCACCTCGTAGGTGCCGGTGAGCGGGGCTTGGTGCGTGCGGCTGCAAGGCGGAGG
>NZ_JBEZLR010000106.1:0-33666 GCF_040652275.1 Streptomyces sp. NPDC048275 | reverse complement strand
TCCAGCTGATACTGGCCGTGGGCGCCTGCTTCTCCGGCGCGGCCAACTCGGTGGCGAATCGGCCGCACCCAGGTGAAGTGTCACCCGGTGCGGCCGACCCGAATCAGCAGGTGGCGTTCAGACCGGCCCAGTCGGCGCGGTCGTTGTAGCCGCCGTCGCCGCCGTCGCCGACCACCAGGTCGAGCACCCGGACTCCGGTCAGGTCGATGTCGGCCTGGCGGATGTCGTCGCGGGTCAGCACACCGCTGTCGAACAGCACCCGGCCGTCACCGATCACCTGGAAGGTCGACGTGCCGCCTTCCGGACCGACGTTGCGCACCGCATCGTCGATGCCGACGGTCGCGGTCAGCCTGCTGCACTGGTCGCCAAGGTAGTAGCGGACCGTGGAGGGCGAGGCGACCCCGATACCGGTCGGGTAGACCTTGCCGAGCATGCTGATCGGCGACCAGCCACCGACGCTCTGGTCGACCGTCGGGCTCATCCACCCGCTGGTGGCGCTGATCCACTCGTGGTGCGACAGTGCGACGTCGCCGTCCGGCACCGCCGGTGCGACAACCACCGCCGTGGCCGTCTCCTGCCGCAGCCGTCTCTTGCCGGTCACCTCGTACGACGTGGTGGCGGTCAGCGCGGTGCTGCCCGGCGCGGCGGTGGCCGGCAAGGTCACCGCGAAGGCGAAGGTCACGGAGTGGTTGGAGTCCAGCAGCTTCGGCGCTTCGCCGAGCGGACGGGCCGTCCAGCCGGCGGGCACCGTCAGCTCAACCTGCGGCGCGAAGACCGGCTGCGCACTGTGGTTACGGACGGTGACCTCGACCCGGGCCTGGTCGCCGCCGGCGACCAGCGGGGCGGCCCCGGCCGGTACCTCGTCGCCACCGACCTGCGTCACCTGCGGCAGGCCGGCGACGACCTGCGCCACTCCGGCCGTCCACTTGGCCGCCCCGTACTGGTAGGCGCCGGCGCTGGGCGCCGGGTCGGTGTACCCGTCGGTGGCCGGCGAACGGACCAGCGCATAGTTGCGGGCGGGCGACGTCGGTTTGAGGGTGAAGTCGTACTCCGCAGGGTTCGTGAACTCCGGGCCGGACGCCTGGGGGAGGTTGTTGGTCGAGGACACTCCGTCCATGGTGTCGGTGTCACCGATGTTGTTGGCCACCTCGGTGTCCGAGTACGTGCCCGGGAAAAGACTGACGGACTTGCGGTCGGTGCCGCTGGTGTTGTTGTAGATGCGGTTGCCGGAGGTGGTGCCTCCGTTGGGGTTGATCAGCACGGCGCCGTAGGTGGTGCGGTTCCACGCCACGTTGTCGTACACGGTCCCGTTGTAGGTGGAGTTGTCCAGGTACACGCCCGGTGCCGGTGCGCTGGCCGTGAAGAGTGCCGCGTCGTGCAGGTGGTTGTGGTGGATCTTCGTCCCCGCGAGGTCGACCCGGCAGCAGACGTAGATCGCGGCGACGTCGACGACGAGGTTCCCGTAGTCCGACAGGTCGTTGTAGGCGATCTCGTGACCCGAGGACGTGGTCCCGGCGACCTTGTTGTCGATGTTGATATTGCTGCGGCCGCTGTTGGTCACGGTGTTGTGCGTGATGGTCTGGTCGCTGCCGAGCACGTTGATCCCGGCGGCGTAGCTGCCGCGGTAGTCGACGCGCGTGATGAGGTTGTTGGTCACCACGTTGCCGGAACCGGCAGCCAGGACCCCGTTGCCGGCGCTGGAGTCGATCCTGCTGTTGCGCAGGGTGTTCGCGGTGCCCCGCAGGAGGATGCCGCTGGTCGTCTCACCGGCCGTCAGCACGTCACACGGGTCGGTCGGCGTGACCTTGCCCGGGTCGACCTTCAGGTCCATGTAGTGGGAGACGTATCTGGCATCGATGTCGTCCAGCACGTTGTGAGTGGAGGACGCAGACGTCTGGGCCGTGGCCGAGCGGATGCCGATGCCGACGACCGAGATGTAGGAGCGTCCCGACAGATCGATGGCGACGTTGCGCTGCTTGGCCTCCACCACGTGCGTGGCCGGGCTACCGTTGTCGGCCATCCACAGGTACAGCTTGTGTGTGGCGTCGTCGTAGTACCACTGGCCGGAGTGGCTGAAGGCCTGCAGCTTTCCGGTGAGGGAGTAGAGGTTCTGCTGGTTGGGGCTGAGGCCGACACAGGCGGGCAGGCCGGACGCCGTCACGGAGCCGACGCTGGAACTGGTGACGGTGCCGGTCTCGCTGACGAACCAGTTGTGCGAGGTCAGTCGTGCCCCTTCCCAGTACCCGGCGGGCTGGGTCAGGGCGGAGTCGTACAGGGTGTCGGTCGTGCCCGAGTCGGCCGAGTTGTAATTCGGGCGCGTCGGTTCGGTGCCGGGGTAGGGCCACTGGGCCTCGCCGAGCATGCGGCCGTCGACGAACAGTTGGTTGCCCGGAAGCTTCGGGTCCAGCACCACGCCGGTCTGGTAGATCTTGCCGGCGGAGACGGCCGCGGAGAAGTCCGAGTCGGCCAGCGTCGGGTCCGCCGCCTCCAGCTTCGACAGGTCCGACGCGGTCACCGCCGACCATCCGGTGACCGGGTCGCTCCCGTCGATGACGACGTCCGCTCCCGGCGCGGCCCGATAGGTGATCCGGGCGGAGGCGGTTCCACTGCGGGCGGGAGTGACGGTCTCCCGGTAGGTACCGGACGCGATCACACAAGTGTCGCCGGCGACTGCGGTCGTCGCGCACTTCTGCACCGTGCGGAACGGGGATTTCGCGGTGCCGCGGTTCGCGTCGGAACCCGTGGCGCTCACGTAGCGGGTGGTACCCGCCCTTGCCTCCTGGGCCGATGCCGGGGTGGAGATCACCAGCGCGGCCACGGCCGTCGCTGCCGTGCTGAGGGCCAGCACGCGACGTTTCCAGTCCATCCCTGCTCCCATCGCCTATCGATAATCGCGAATCGGCGGTCACTATAGGCCGCTGTCCAGGGATCACGTAAGGAGCTGGACGCGACCAACAGGCGCGGGCGGAACGGCGGGCGGCCTGGAGCCGCGGTCCTGAACGGCTCCTGCGCATCCGGCAGGAGACATGGGGGCGGGGCCGCGCGCCTCGGGGAAGGGCGCCACCGGGACAGCCCAGGTCACGAAGTCGTCCGCCAACAGGGGCAGTTGGCCGTCGCCTCGGTGATGCCTGATGGTGGTGTACCCCGAGACCGAGCCGCCGAGCGCGCCGGTCGGGCGGGCAGGAACGCCTCGTACCGCCCGCGGCAGCGGTGTCTCAGCGGCGGTCGAGGATGCCGTCGCCCCCGCGGGCGTGCGCGGCGAACTCGGCCGCGGCCCGGTCCGGGTCCGCGGACTCCAGGACGGCGAGCAGCGCGCCGTGATGATCGGCCATCTCGCGCCAGTCACCGGTGAACAGGGGGTCCGAGACGACGCGCAATGCTCGCAGACTGGGCTCCATGAGACTCCAGATCCGCGAGAGGAAGGGGTTGCCGCTCGCCTCGCACAGGACGCGATGAAACCCGATGTCCGCATCCCTGAACGTGCCGACGTCCCCGGCCGCGGCGGCCTCCCGCATGGCCCGCACCTGCGCACCCAGCGCTTCCAGCGACTCGGCCGACGGGTGCTCGGCGACCGCCCGAGCTGCGAACTCCTCGATGATGACGCGCACGGCCCGCGCCGCGTCGGCGTCCTGCGAGGAGACGTCGGCGACGAAACTGCCGCGCCGTGGGACATGGTCGGCGAGGCCCTCGTGCACCAGACGTTTCACCGCCTCCCGCACGGGCGCCTGACTGACGCCGAGGTCCCGGGCGATCTCCGCCTCCACCAGGCGATCGCCGGCCTTCAGGCCCCCGCTGACGATCAGGCCGCGGACCCGCGAGTACACCTGGTCGGACAGCAGCACCCGTGTCAGAGGTTCACCGATGCCGGTCATGACAGCCCCCTCTGTTCGGACGTTGGACGTTTTCGCATCGTATCGATGATCGCGCGTATTCGGTTAGCAGCTCTTGACAACCACGTAACGTCGACCATCATACCGGCTATCGATAGTAGACAATCGATAGGAGCCACACATGGTCGGGACAAGATCCATCGGCGCGGCGGTAGGCATCCTTCTAAGCCTGAGCCTGACGGTCGGCTGCGGGGGCGGCGGCTTCCAGGACGACTCCGCCGGCGGCCAGGACTCGGGCGGCAAGGGCACCGTGCGCATGCTGGTGAACGTCACGCCCAACCTGACCAAGGCCTACTGGAGGGACCTGGTCGCTCCCTTCGAGAAGAAGAACCCCGGTATCAAGGTCCAGATCGACTCCCCCACGGCCGCGGACGGATCCGTGGACAGCACGCTCCAGCAACTGCTGGCCGCCGGGAATCCACCCGACGTCGTCGAGGGCTCCCACAACGACAAGGTCGTCCCGTACCTCAGGGACCTCTCGGATCTTCCCTGGGCCGCCGACTCGCCCATGTCCGACGCACAGCGCCTGGACGGCCGGCTGTACGACGTGGCGATCGGGCAGCAGGTGCAGTCGCTGGTCTTCTACAACAAGAAGGCGTTCGCGAAGGCGGGCATCAGCAAGCCCCCTGCCACGATGCAGGAGCTCACGGCGGACATGAAGAAGCTCAAGGCGGCCGGGTACCTGCCGATGCGGACGGCCGGCGAGTGGGTCACCCAGGCACAGGTCATGATGCTGTTCGCGCCCACGCTCACCACCGCGCAACCGGACTGGTTCAAGCAGGCGGCCGACGGCAGGCGTTCCCTGAGCACCGGCCTCGGCCCGTCGATGAACCTGTACAAGTCGTGGCTGGACAAGGGCTATCTCGACAAGCAGGCCCTCGGCACGAAGTACGCCGAGGCGGAGACGGACTTCCTGGCCGGCAAGGCGGCAATGTACCCCATGGGGTGCTGGTTCGTGGCCGCGGAGGCGAAAGCCAAGAAGGACTTCGAGGTGGGCGTCTTCCCCTCGCCCCAGCTGAACGAGTCCGGTACGCCGCGGCTGTCGGTCACCCCCGGGGCGAACTACCGCATCTTCAAGTCGAGCAAGCACCAGACGGCGTCGGAGAAGCTGGTCCGGTTCCTGACCTCCGACCACGCCGCCGTGGCCGGCCAGCTCAAGCAGGACTCCTCCTTCCGGACGGGCTACCCCTACGACCTCTCGCCGCTCGCCGACGACGTGCAGAAGCTGCTCGACTCCTCCGCCGACCACCAGGCCATCGTCGGCGGCGGTGAGTACCAGATGCCGGCCGGGTTCGAGAGCGAGCAGAACAAAGAGGTGCAGAGCCTGTACACGGGCGGCACCCCGGCCACCGGGTTGAAGAACCTGGACAGCTGGCTGAAGGCGCAGACGAGATGACCGTTCCCTCGACGCGCCGGCCGGTGACGGCCCTGCGGGACCTGTTCGTCACCGCCCGCGGCCGGGACCGGCTGACCGGAGTGATCATGACCGCGCCGGCGGTCGTCCTCTTCGCCGTCATGATGCTCGTGCCGCTGGTGCTGTCGGGCTATCTGAGCCTGACCGACTGGGACGGCTACACCGCGCATCCCGGCATGGTGGGCCTGGAGCACTACCGGACCCTGCTCGCGGACCCGGAGGTGCGCCAGGCCGCCTGGATCACCGTCCTGCTGGCGGTGATCGGCACCCTCGCGATCAACGTCATCGGGCTCGCTCTCGCCCTGGCCATTACGGCACCGAGCCGCCTGAACACCGTCCTGCGGACCGTCTTCTTCTACCCGTACGTCATCAGCGCGCTGATCATCGGCTTCCTCTGGTCGGCCCTGCTGTCGACCAACGGCGCCGTCAACACGCTGCTGCGCTCCGCCGGACACGCGGGATGGCCGTTCCTGTCCCAGCCGGGATGGGCGTTGGCCAGCCTGATCGCAGTCGTCGTCTGGTCGGGATTCGGTTTCACCCTGGTCCTGTACATCGCGGGACTGCACACGGTGCCCCACTCCCTGCTGGAGGCCGCCCGCATCGACGGCGCCGGCCGGTTCAGAACGCTGCGCAGTGTCACCCTGCCGATGATCGCGCCCGTGGTCACCGTCAACGTCGTCCTGACGCTGGTGACGCTGTTGCGCTCCTACGACCTGGTGCTCTCGCTGACCGGAGGCGGCCCCGCGGGCACCACGCAGACCGCGGCCTACCTCATCCTGGCCCAGTCGTTCCAGAACAACGCCCTGGGGTACGGCTCCGCCCAGTCCACGGTCCTGACCGTGGTGACCGGCATCGCGGCGCTGGCGATCACGTTCCTGCGGCGCCGCGCCGACGAGAGAGCGGAGGCATAGCCATGGCAGCCGAACCCACGACCAGCCTTCCCCAGGCGCCCCGCGGCCTCGCATCCGCACCGCCCGCTCCATCGCAGCCGGTCTCCGCTCCGGCGCCACGAACCCGGCGCACGCCGGGCGTCCTGCGGCAGGCGGCGGCGTGGCGGGTGCCGGTGCTCCTGGTCTGCGCGTCCGTCATGGTGATCCCCCTGTGGCTGCTGGTGGTCAACGCCTTCAAGGCCGAACAGGACATCCGCACCTCGCCGTTCGGCCTGCCGCTGGGCCGCCTGACCCTGGATCCCCTGCGGAACGCCTTCACCAACCCCGACTTCGACGTCCTGCGGGCCTACGGCATCACGCTGCTGTTCGTGGTGCTCGTCAACGCGCTGTCGCTGGCGGTGTCGGCACCCGTCTCCTTCGTGATCGCGCGGGGCACCACCCGCTGGCACACCGCGCTGCTGCTGCTGTTCGTGGCGGGCACCTTCGTGCCGAGCCAGGTGCTGCTGATCCCCGTGGTCTACGTCCTGAAGTACCTCGGTCTGATGGGCACGATCACCGGCTTCGTCCTCTTCGAGACCGCCCTGACCCTCCCGGTGTCGGTGTTCCTGTACAGCGCCTACATCCGGACCATCCCGAAGGAGCTCGACCAGGCCGCCGCCGTGGACGGGGTCGGACGCCTGCGTACCTTCCAGCTGATCATCCTGCCGCTGATGCGGCCGATCGTGGCCACGGCGGTCATCCTGCACAGCCTCAGCGTCTGGAACGACTTCGCCAACCCCCAGATCATCCTCGGTCCCGGGAGCGGCCTGTACACCGTGACCACCGGGGTGTACGCGGCGGTCGGCAAGTACTCGACCGACTATGCGGTGGTCTTCCCCAACCTGCTCCTGGCCGTGGCCCCGGCCCTCGCCTTTTTCGCGATCATGCAGCGGCACATCATCAGCGGCCTGACCACCGGCGCCCTGAAGGGGTGACATGACTGCGCACGACTGTGGCCCCACAGATCCCGCGGTGACCGTTCGCGAGATCACCGCCTCCGTACCCACCGGACCACCGCCTACCTGGGCCGTCCTGCAACGCCGCCTGTTCGACGAACTCGACGGCGCCTGGCGGACCTTCCGTGACCGCTACACCGAGCCCGACGGCCGGCTCCGCTTCCGCGGCACCATCGACGACCGCGACGGAGCGGACGACTTCTACGAGGCCTTCTTCAACTGGCCGGCCCTGTACCGGCTGGGCGGCGCCGACGACCTCCTTCCCGCGGTCAAACTCCACTGGGAGGGAGTCACCCGGCAGCTGACGGAACTGGGCCTGTTCCACGACGAGTTCGAGCGCGGATACGACTGGTTCCACCAAGGCGAGGCGCTGCTGATGTTCTACGGGATCTGCGCCGCCGATCCCGCGGACCAGCGCTTCCGGGAGCGTGCGATCCGCTTCGCCGAGCAGTATCTTCCACAAAGTCCGACCGGCAACTACGACCCCCGGATCAAGGCCATCCGCGCGCCGCACAACGGCTCGGACGGCCCTCGGCCGGGTCTCGGCCCACAGTGGGACGACCGCTTCGGCGGCGAGCAGTCGACCATGCGCCCCTACGGTCTGCCCCTGCACGACGTCCCCGGCATCGCGGAGTGGAATGACCTGGCCGACGAGGAACTCGCCGTCCGCATGGGGCATCACATGCGCGATCGCCTGGGCCGGGGCGACACCGCGGTCAACCTCGCGGTCACCGCCCTGGTCGTGAACGCCTGGTTGTACGACCACGACCCGCGTCTGGCGTCCTGGGTACGGGAGTACGTCGACGCCTGGCGCGAAAAGTCCGACGCCGCGGGTGCCATGCCGGACAACGTCGGACTCTCCGGCAAGGTGGGCGAGTACCACGACGGCAGGTGGTTCGGCGGCCACTACGGATGGACCTGGCCGCACGGGGTGCACTCGGTCGGCGCGGCCGCGCTGGTCGGTGCGATCAGCGCCGGCATCGTCGAAGGCGACGTCGACCGGCTCGACCTCGCCCGGCGCCCGCTGGACCAGGTGTGGGAGCAGCGGCGGACGGGCCTGCGGTCCGACCCGGAGGCCACCCGCCGGCCCGGCTGGGCGCACGCACCCGGTCCGGGTGACGGGCGGCCGGTCAACACACTGCCCACGCGCCTGGGACTTGACGGCTGGTTCGACCACCAGCCTGCCCAGGTGGCCTACTGGACGTGGCTGTGGTGGTTCGGGATGCGGCAGGAGGACCGCGCACGCCTGGAGGCGCTGCGCGACCACTCCGGCTACGACTGGACGATGGTGCACGCCTTCCGGGACAAGGAGGAGGCGGGGCACGAACCCCCGTGGCTCGCCTACCTCGACGGCGTCAATCCCGACTATCCCGAGCAGGCCCTGCGCATGGCCCTGTCCCAGGTCGCCCACCGGACGGCCCTCATGGCGGCCGACGAAAAGGGGGCCCACGACATGGGGGCCGACGACGACGGGCTCGACCTGCACAAGTGGCAGCGGCTCAACCCGGTGGTGACCGAGGTGCTCACCCAGCTCACCACGGGCGCACCGCAGACCCTCTACAACGGTGGCCTGCCCCTGGCCCGCGTGCGCTATGACGACCTCGACGCCGCCCGGCCGGGTCTGCCCCCGGACGTCGCCGCCCTCGTCGAACACCTGGACGCGAACGGTACGACGCTGGAGCTGGTCAACCTCGGCTCCTCGCGCACCCGGCGGCTTCGGCTGCTCGCCGGCGGCTTCGGCGAGCACCTGATCACCGCCGTGCACTGGAACGAGGCAGGAGGCGCGTACCCGGGCGACTCCCACGACCACCACCTGACCGCAGGCGGCGAAGTCGCCCGGTCCGCTCCCGTGCAGGACAACACCATCCACCTCACCCTTCCCCCGGGGCGCCGGATCCGGATCCGTCTGGACATGCGGCTCAACGCCCGGCAGTTCGCTCACCACACCTCCCCCACAACTTCCCGGAGACCCTGATGGCCGCCCTTCACCCCGCCTCCTCCGACAACGATGACGACCGTGACGCCTCGCCCGTCTGGGACCTGCCGGTTCACGGCGGCCCCTGGAACCGTCCCGGCGACGAACTGGTCAAGAAGCTGAACCGGGTGAGTTCGGCGACCGCGTGCGCCAAGCTTCACGAACTGGGCATCCGCCGCACCTACATGGACGGACCCGCCGCACTGGAGGCCGGCAACAAGGTCACCGGGCCGGCCCGCACCCTGCAGTTCATGCCCCAGCGGGAGGACGTGGCCAGCGGCTTGGCCCAGGAGTATGTCGAGCGCAGTACGGCGCTGTGGGCGGTGCTCGAAGCCGTCCAGCCCGGTGACGTCCTGGTCGTGCAGGCGTACGGCAGCGTCTTCACCGGGTGCCTCGGCGACATGCTGGTGCGCTACTTCAAGCGCAAGGGCGGCGCCGGCATCGTGGTCGACGGCCGGATCCGGGACGCGCCCCGCGTACGGCAGCTCGGCGTGCCCGTCTGGTGCACCGGCACGACCCCGCACTACGCGTCCCAGTCCGAGCTCTTCCCCTGGGCCTACGACGTGCCCGTGGCGGCCGGCGGTGTGCTCACCCTCCCCGGCGACCTGGTCGTGGCGGACGACGACGGCGCCGTGGTCGTTCCCGTCTCGAAGGCCGAGCAGGTCGTCGAGAGCGCCTCGGACCACGAGCAGTGGGAGGAGTTCAGCCGCATGCGGATAGACCAGGGCGCGCGGCTGTCGGACTACTACCCGCTCACCCCGGACAGCAGGGAGGAGTTCGAGCAGTGGCGAGCCGCCCGGGAGAACTGAGGACCACCACCCCCGCCCCGCGGCCCCTTCCCCGCTTCGGACTCGGCTGCGCGCCGATCGGCGATCTGTACGGGTCCGTGGACGCCGCGACCGCCGTGGCCACTGTCCACGCCGCCATCGCGAGGGGCGTGACCCTGCTGGACACCGCTCCCAAGTACGGCGACGGGCTGTCCGAGCGACGCGTCGGGGACGCCTTGGCCTCGGTGGACCGGGAGCGCGTGCAGATCTCGACGAAGGTGGGCTGGCTCGTCGGTGAGGGGAGCGGGCCGTCGCCCGCCTTCGGCCGGGACGACGTGCTGCGCAGCCTCGAGTCCAGCATGCGGCGCCTGGGCGTCGACCACTTCGACGTGGTCCACGTGCATGACCCGGGCGACCATCTCGACGAGGCCGCACGGCACACCCTTCCGGCACTGATCCGCCTGCGGGAAGAAGGAGTGGTGGGCGCCGTCGGCGCCGGGATGAACAACCACGTGCCGCTCGCCGAACTGGTCCGGCGCGCCGACCTCGACGTGGTCCTCGTGGCCGGCCGCTACACCCTGCTGGAACAGCCGGCCCTGGCCGATCTGCTGCCGTTGTGTGCGGAGCGGGGTGTCGGTGTCATCGCCGCCGGCATCTTCAACTCCGGCCTGCTCGCGGACCCTCGACCGGGCGCGCCGTACAACTACCACCCCGTGCCCGACGCCGTTCTGGGGCGGGCGCTGGCGATCCGGGACGTCTGCGCCCGGTACGGCGTGCCGCTGCGTGCGGCGGCCCTGCGGTTTCCGCTCGGCCACCCGGCCGTCGCCTCTGTCCTGGTGGGCGCCGCCACTCCGGAGGAGATCGCGGACAACCTCGACCTGGCCCGGCACCCGGTACCCGCCGAGATGTGGGCGGATCTCCGGGCAGCCGGACTGCTCGATCCGCTGGCACCCGTGCCCTGAGCGGAAGTAGAGGTACGGGCCGGGTGAAGTTTCCCCGAAATCTTGGACACGCTGTTGTTACGCCGCGAGAGCCTGATCTTGCCGGTAGCGCAGGCGTGTTTCGTGGGGAGTGAGGTAGCCCCAGTGGATGTGCTTGCGTAGACGGCGTCTGCAGAAGGTCTCGATGAAGTCGAATATGCCGGCTCGGGCGGTGGCCCGGTCGGTCCAGAAGCGGGTGCCGATCTCTTCTTTCAGGACGGCCCAGAAGCTCTCCGCGGCAGCGTTGTCGAAGCAGCTTCCGGTTCGGCCCATGCTTTGCCTGTGTCCCAACTCTACTATTCTCGTGCGGAGTTGGGTGGAGGTGTATTCCGATCCGCGGTCGCTGTGGATCACACAGCCGGGCTCCAGGCGCCCCAGCGCGGCGGCCATGTCCAGGGCGTCGACGACGAGTTCGGCGCGGTGGTGGTCGGCCATCGAGTACCCGATCACTTCCCGGGTGGCCAGGTCCAGCCACGAGGCGAGGTAGAGCCGGCCCTCGGCGGTGGGAATGTAGGTGATGTCTCCGACGATCTTCGTGCCGGGGCGGGTGGCGGTGAAGTCCCGGCCGATCAGGTCGGGAGCTGGGGCGGCCTTGCTGTCGGCCTTGGTCCGTAGTTCACCCCCCAGAGCGAACGACCGGGGACGTGCGGGGACCCCGCTGAGACGAAGACCGTGCCGCACCAGAACGCCGAAGGAGTGGCACGACCAGACCAAGGTCGGCAACCTGAACGCGGCCGTCCGTATCGCCGAGCATCTCCTGGACCGGCTCGAAGAACGCCGCCGCAAGACCCTGGCCCACTTCGCCGGCCGCCCGCCCACTGCTGACGAGCGCGCCCGCCTGGCCCGGCACACGTTGGCCACCCGGCTGTTGCGGCACGGTGCGACCCTGATGCACATCCGCCGCTACCTCGGCCAGGTCTCCGACCGCATGGCCGAGCACTACGTCCACCTGACCCAGTCGGACCTGGCGTACGGGCCATCGGTGCCAACCCGCGCAAGAGCGGCAAGGCCGGCACCAGTGCCGTGGAGGTGCCGCTGACCTTCGGCGGGATCACCTTCACCCCCGGAGACATCCTCCACGCGGATGACGACGGAGTCGTCCTCCTGCCTCCAGCGCAGACCAGGGCGTCCTCGATGTGATGGGTCCCCTGACGCCCGCCCTCGGTACGGCGCCGGTGTGACGGCTGCGGCCGGACGCGGTAGATGCCGAGGCCGTCGAGGCCCCGCACCTCAGGGCCGTCGGATTCCGGATCCGCCCGCCGTCCACGGGCAGCATCGCATCAGGGCATGCGCTGTTCGGTCCAGATGCACTTGCCGTCCGCGATGTAGCGGGTACCCCACCGCTGGGCAAGGGCGGCGACCAGCTGCAATCCCCGGCCGCCCTCGTCAGTTTCCGAGGTGTGACGGATCTGGGGCGTGGTGAGGCTGCTGTCGGAGACCTCGCAGATCAGCCTCTCCCCACGCAGCATGCGCAGCACGACGGGGCTCTTGCCGTGCCGGATGGCGTTTCCGACCAGCTCGCTCACCAGCAGTTCCGAGGTCACGGTGAGCGGCGTGAGATCCCAGAGGGCGAGCTGGTTGCGCACATTCTCGCGCGCCGCGCCCGCCGCGATCGGGCCGTCCGGGAGTGCCCATGTGGCGATGTCGTCGGAAGCAATGGTGTGGGTGCGGGCAATCAGCAGCGCGGCGTCGTCGGCCATGACCAGCTTGTGCGGCAGCAGCTGGGCGAGCACGTCGTCGCACAGCTGCTTCAGAAAAGCGCTTTCCCCCTGTCTGTGGTCGTGGTGGCCGTCCCAAGCGCCGAGCCCGGGGCCTGATGCGGTGCTCGCCCCGGACAACGTGCTCGCCAGACGCTGCATCCCGAGGTCGATCTCCTGAGTGGCGGACTCCACCAGGCCGTCGGTGTACAGCGCCAGGAGGCTACCCTCAGGAAGACTCATCTCTACGGTCTCGAACGGCGGCCGGGCCGCGCCCAGCGGCGGATCTGGGGTGCCACCGAGGAAGCGGACCGGTTGGCCGGGGAGTACGACCGCCGGCGGTGGATGTCCGGCGCGGGCGAACGTGCAGGTCGCGGTGGCCGGGTCGTACACGGCGTAGAGACAGGTCGCGTAGAAGGCGTCCCCCAGCTCGTTCACCAGGTCGTTGAGGCGGGTGACCAGCTCGGCGGGCGGAAACTCCAGATCGGCGAGGGTGCGTACCGCGGTGCGCAGCCGCCCCATCGTGACCGCCTCGGACAGCCCGTGTCCCATCACATCGCCGATGACCAGGGCCACCCGGGCGCCGGACAACGGGATCACGTCGTACCAGTCGCCGCCCACGTCGATGCCATCGCTGGCGGGCAGATAGCGCGCGGCGGCGGTGACCGAGGACAGTGACGGAAGGGTGCGCGGCAGCAGCCCCTGCTGGAGCTCCTTGGCGCGATTGTGCTCCATGTCGTAGAGCCGAGCACGCTCGATGGCTTGTCCCACCATCCCGCTGAGCGCGGTCAGCAGGGCCCGCTCCTCCCCGTTCAGATGGCGGGGCGAGGCGAAGGCGATGACGTAAGCGCCGATGGGGCGGCCGGAGGCGATCAGCGGGAGAAAGGCCCAGGATTCTTTCCCTGACCCGGCCGGCATCCCGGTCTCCTCGTGCAGCTGGGGATAGCGGGCGACGAACTCCTCGGGCGATTCGACGAAGGCCGGTTGCCTGGTGTAGTAGACCTCGGCCACCGGGGATATGTCGTTGACCTGGGATCCATCGATGCCGTTGAGGAACTCCTGCGTGTACCCGACGGCCCCGGCGACCCGAATGGTGCCCTTCTCGACGAGCTGGACGAAGAAGCCGGCGGCTCCGAACGGCGGCAGTACCCGATCGGCGATGGCGGAGATCACATCGCTCATGGTCAGAGCTTCGGCAAGGGCATCGGTCAGCTCGGTCATCCGGGCGGTGCGCTCGGCTGCGGCGCGTTCCGCGGCGGCACGCTGGGTTGCGTGCGCTCGGCTCTCCGTGACATCTGTGGCGTAGACCGTCAATCCCTCGGGCCCCGGCACCAGCCGCATGTAGTACCAGCGTCGGTTCGTGGGCCACTGCACCTCGAAACCGGCCTGCGCACTACGCTCGACGGCCTGCCGGTACCGCGCGGGCAGGCCCGGCTCTGCGATATCGATCCGCAGGCCCGCGAAGACATCCCACAGCGTCCGGCCGAGCAGTGCGTGGGAGGCACCGAGCAGCCGTTCCGCCCCATTGTTGAGGAACGTGAGACGCCACGCCCGGTCGACCTCGAAGCACGCGTCGGCGGCCGGACGCAGGCGCGGGGCGGCCCACTCCGCCAGCGCCTCCACAGCCGCCTGCTGCCGCGGTGTGGGCTGCCGGTCGGTCAGGATGGACAGCGTGCCCGCGACACCGTCGAGCGTGGCCAGCGGAACCGCCAGCAGCCCGCCTCCTGCGCTGGGCAGCACCGCACCCCAGCCGTCCTCACCGGGGGGAGGCGACTCCCACACCGGTGCTCCCCGAGCCACTGCCCGGGCTGGGCCTTCGGGGCCGGTTTCCTTGACCTCCCAGTCCTGAGCCATGGCACGTGCCAGCCCGTGCGTCGCTGTCAGCAGCAACTCGCGACCGCCCGGGGCGCGCAGATGCACCATGCCCCCCAGACCGCCACACTCCGTAACCGCAGCATCGAGCACGAAGGCCGGCAGTTCGGCGTCCGCCAGCTCGGCCCCCGCCTTGGTGATCACCCGCAGTCGCGCGGCAGCGGCCTTGTTCGTGGGGATTTCAGCCATTGGCTCATCTCCCGTAGTGAGCGCATAAGGGCTGGTACGCCTGGAAAATATCCAAGTGTGCGCCATTATTACAGTAAGTATCCCGAACGGGAGTGCCCCCTCCGGACTCATCTCGTGCGAGGAAACCGTGACCTCTCCAGCCAGGCCGCAGACTGGCCCCGTTGTCCTCATCCATGGCTTGTGGGTGACTCCGCTCAGTTGGGAGCAGTGGATCGACCGCTATGCCGCTTCGGCCACCAGGTGTTCGCCCCGAGCTGGCCGGGAGTGGGAGGCGACGTCGAGAAGCTGCGACGAGACCCGTCCTCGATCGCGGGTCTCGGGCTGGGCGAGATCGTCGAACACTACGAGCGGTTCATCCGCGGCCTGGACGAGCCCAGTCCTGACCATCTGGTCCGGAATATTTCCGGACCAACCTGCGCCTCATACGAAAATCCCCGTCCCCTTGTCCGTTGCCGCAGTTCAGGCGGCCTCGACTAGGCCGCCCCGGCCGGCCACGCCGCCGCCTCGACTCACTCCTCGGCGACAAGGGCTATGACTCCAACCCCCACCGCGAAGAACCGCGCAAGCGCCGGGGCCATCTCCCGCAAGGGCCGCCCCGAACATCCAGGGCCTGGCTGACTCCGCTACGTCGTCGAGCAGACCGTCGCCCTGCTCCAGCAGTTCAAACGCCTCGCCGCCCGCCGGGAACGCCGACCCGAACTCCACGACGCCTTCATCTCATTGGCCTGCAGCCTCATCTGCTGGAGACGCCTCAAGAAACACCGATCATGATCGTGCTACGAGCCTTAACGGTCCATTGGAAGCCGGGGGAAGCCGGTTCGCGGGCTCCTGGCTGGAATCGCAGTCGAGGATCTTCCCCATCGAGTCGGGGCTGCAACCCGGCGCCTTGCAGCCCTCCTGAAGCCGGGGCAGTTCGCCGAGTGCCTGCTTCGTACGCCGCGTTCCAGAGCGCCCGCCCGGGTCATGCGGGCGCGGATCGCAGGCTTCCGTCGGGCATGCCGACCTCGCGTTCTACGGTGTCCCAGACGAGGGTGTGGACGTCACCGTAGGGGGTGTCGGCTCGCATGGACATCTGGACCAGGACTCCGTCGACGAGGACGAGGATGCGCAGGGCGCTGACGACCGGGTCGGCCAGCTGGAACGCGCCGTCCGCCTGGCCTCGCCGGAGGATCTCCGCCAGGACGTCGAGTCCGTCGAGCATGCGCCGGTCCACTTCCACCGCGAGTTCGGGACGGCGCGGGGCGGCCACCCAGGCGCTCATCCAGACACGAGCCGCTTCCCTCCCCATCGCCAGCGCCCTGCCCACGAGCGCAGTGAGCGCCTCGGCGGGAGGCAGTTCGTGCAGAGCTTGTCGGTTCAGGCCGGTGTGCGCGGCCGCGGCCTGGGCGAAGGCGGCGACGACCAGGTCGTCGACCGTGGGGAAATAGTGATGGATCAGCCCGGAGGTCACACCGAGAACGTTGGCCACATCCCGGGATGTGATGCGGTCCAGACCCACGGTGTCCGCCAGCGACAGGGCCGCGTCGATGATCTCTTGGCGGCGCTCCTCAGGGGATCGGCGGGTGCCCTTCTTCAGCATGCCGGACAGTCTATTGATCTCCCGCTCAACGCGAAACGTCCCGACCGGGCCCGCTCCGCGGTGATCGCAGCAGGGAAAAGCAGTCGCAGGTATTGACGCCCCCAACCCCACTCTGTTGAATATCCGCTCAACAAGCAGTTGAGCATATGTTCAACGAGGAGGGGTCGAGATGTCCGCTTCGGGAGACACACAGACACGAACAGCAACGCCATCCGGCCCGAACGGCGGATCAGCCCCACAGGACGCCTTCGGCAAGATCGAGACCCGAGGCATCGACCACGTCCCCGAGGGCGAACGGCACGGGCGTCCCTTCGAGCTCTTCCCGGTGTGGGTGTCGTCCAACGTCGGCTACCTCTACATCCTGCTGGGCGGCGCCCTGTCGGTCCTGGGCCTGAGCGTCGCCCAGTCGTTCACCGTGCTGATCCTCGGCAGTCTGTTCTGGGGGCTGGTCGGGCTCCTCGCCGTCAGCGGTCCCGCCTCGGGCACACCGAGCCAAGTCGTCACCCGTGCCTTGTTCGGGATCCGGGGCAACCGGATCTTCGGTGCCGGCTTCCAGTGGCTGGTCGCCGTCACCTACGAGGGCATCAACCTCGCCATCGGTGCCCTGGCCGGCTTCACGCTGCTGGACTCGTTCGGCCTCCACCCCGCCGACTGGACCAAGGTCACGCTCACCGTGGTGATCGGCGTCGCCGCTTTCGCCCTCAGCTTGTACGGGCACGCCACGATCGTCCGCTTCAGTGTGCTGTTCTCCGTCGTGCTGGGCGCCTGCGGGCTGGTCCTCGGTGGCTTCGTCTCCCAGCACGCGACCCTCCACCCGGCCCACTTCACCGCGCTGCACGGCCACGCCCTGTGGGCGGCGGCCTGCATCGGCCTGGCCCTCATCGCCTCCGCGCCCCTGTCCTGGTCGAACGGCGCCGACTACGCCCGTTACCTGCCCCGCGACGTCAGCAAATGGAAGGTAGCCCTCAGCACGGCCGCGGGCGGCTTCCTGCCCTCCGTGGTGATGGGCGGCATCGGCATCCTCGCCGGGACCGCAGTCGACATGAGCGACCCGCAGAACTCCATGCGCGCCATCGTCCCCGGCTGGTTCTACACCGTCTTCCTCGCGGTCATTGTCGTCGGCTCGGTCACCAACAACGTCATGACCACCTACTCCTCAGGGCTGGCTCTGCAGTCCCTCGGCGTCCGTATGAGCCGCGCACGTTCCGTGTACATCGACGCGCTCATCGGCGGCGCCCTGTGCACCTACGCCCTGCTCTCCCCCAGCTTCCTCACGGCCCTCAACAACATCCTGGCCCTCACCGTCACCTTCCTGGGCCCGCAGATGGCCATCTACGCCACCGACATCGTCCTGAGACGCAACCGCTACGACGGCCTCGCACTGCACCAGGAGCACCCTGACGCCCCGTTCTGGTACCGACGCGGCTACCACCCCGCCGGCATCATCGCGCTGGTCACCGGCACCGTCGTAGCGCTCCTGTTCGTCGACACCACGCTCTTCGTGGGGCCGGGCACCAGTGCTCTGGGCGGTCTCGACCTGTCGGCGCTGCTCGGCCCGCTCACCTCCGCCGCCGTCTACTGCCTGCTCAGCAAGAACCGGGAGACGGCCCGCCCGTGACTCCCCAGCGCCCGCACGGCACCCCCGCCACACCAGCGTCTTCCCTCCAACTACCGGTTGCCGAAACCTGGTTCACCACCACACGGATCGACGACGCCATCACCCGGATCCACGAACCACACGTGCACCCCTTCCTGCAGGCCAACACCTGGTACATCCGGGGCCGAAACCGCAGTCTCCTCATCGATACAGGCCTGGGCGTGACACCACTACGCCCAGCGTTTCCGCAGCTGTTCGCCGACGAACCCATCGTCGTGATCACCCACGGACACCTCGATCACATGGGCGGCGCCCACGAGTTCGCCGACTGCCGCGCACACCGGGCCGACCCCATCGAGACCCCACCGCCCGGAGCCCTGGCCTCCGCCGCCCTCTTCGCCGAGCTCGGCATGGCGGCAACCGACGCCGGGACCGTGCCGCACCTGCTGATCTCGGCCCTTCCGCACGAGAACTACGACCCGGGCAGCTACCGGCTGCGTCCAACCCGGGTAAGCCGGCATCTGGTCGAGGGCGACATCATCGGCCTCGGCGACCGCGACCTCACCGTCCTCCACCTGCCCGGCCACAGCCCCGGCAGCATCGCCCTGTACGAGCCGGAGACACAGACCCTCTTCTCCGGCGACGTCGTCTACGACGGCCGACTGCTCGACGACATCCACGGCGCCGACCCACGCGCGTACGTAGCCACCATGGGCCGTCTGGCAGAGCTGCCCGTCCGCGTCGTCCACCCCGGCCACGGCCCGTCCTTCGACGGCGCGCGCCTGCGCGAACTCACCAGCGCATACATCGCCTCACGTCGCGTCACCCAGGACGTGGCGTGATGGCGCAGTCGGGGAACCCCCTGGCCGGGAGCCGGAGCCCGAAGACATCCGCGTCAACGCCACCGCTCCCGGGGGCACCAACACCCCCGCAACTCCATGTCGACGCCGACAGCGCGGGACTGACCCCCGAGGACATGCACATGCACTGCGCCGACACCATCCCCCTCGGGAGGACCGGCCAACCGGAGGAGACCGCCTCCGCAGTCACGCTCCTCGCCCCCCGAATCGGCTCCGCCGTGGGGCAGACCATCCAGATCGACGGAGGATCCACCCGATGCCACACATGAACGACCCCCAGGCAGACTCCGGCCACGCCGCCGCACGGCCCGTCGGCCAGACCGACGGCCACAGCAGTCCCCGCTACGCCGGCCTGACCACCTTCGCCCGGCTCCCCCGAATCGAAGACGTGCCCGGCCACGACGTCGCCGTGGTCGGCGTCCCCTTCGACGCCGGCGTGACCTTCCGCCCCGGAGCCCGCTTCGGCCCCGCAGCCATCAGGGAAGCCTCGCGGCTCCTGCGCCCCTACAACCCCCGGCTCGACGTGCTGCCGTTCCGCGACCAGCAGGTCGTCGACGCGGGAGACCTGCCCTGCAACCCCTTCGACATCGCCAAAGCGAGCAAAGAGATCGAGGACGGCGCCTACGAGCTGATCCGCGACGGCGCCCCTCTGGTCACCCTCGGCGGCGACCACACCATCGCCTATCCCCTGTTGCGTGCCATGAACAGGGTCCACGGGCCGGTCGCCCTGGTGCACTTCGACGCCCACCTCGACACCTGGGACACCTTCTGGGACGCGCCCCTCACCCATGGGACCCCCTTCCGCCGGGCCGCGGAAGAGGGCCTCTTCCTCCCCGGTTCCAGCGCGCACGTCGGCATACGCGGATCCCTGCACGATCCGCAGGACCTCATCAGCGACGCGGAACTGGGATTCACCATCGTGCACTGCGCCGACCTGGAAACCCTGACCGTCCGCGAGATCGTGACCCGTCTGCGGGAGCAGATCGGCGACGCGCCCCTGTACGTGTCCGTCGACATCGACGTGCTGGACCCCGCCCACGCCCCTGCGACCGGCACCCCGGAGGCAGGAGGCATGACCAGCCGGGAACTCCTCGGCATCATCCGCGGCTTCAAGGGCCTCAACCTCGTCGGCGCCGACGTCGTCGAAGTCTCCCCCGCCTACGACCACGCCGACATCACCAGCGTCGCCGCAGCCAACCTCGCCTACGAGTTCGTCTCCCTGTGCGCTCGAGGATCCCGATGAGCCCTGCACCCGCACAAGCTGTGGCCTGGCCCGACAGTATGCGTGCCGCAGACTGCTCGTGGACTGAGCGGGTCGCGTTCGGCGATGGTCGCCGGATGTTGCACGGCCTTACCCATGTCGTAGCGGGCGGCGGCCCTCGGTTTTCCGAGCCGAATGGTCGTCCTGAGCCTGGTCGTGAGGGTTTGGGTGCACGGGCGAGACAGGCAGGGTGAGGGCGGAGGTTCCGAAGTCGAAGTCGAGCACCTTCACATCCACCTGCCGCGCGTGCTGAAGGCAGCCGCGTCATGATCTGCTCGCCGTCAGTCCGCCGAGCGCAGACGGTCCAGCTCGTCCCCCTGGCGGGCGACGTGCGTGGTCAGCCAGGGAGTTGAGCTTTGTGGTTGGCGAGCGAGCTGATCTCGCCCCACAGGCAAGTTCTCGCCGCCCGAATCAACCGAGACGCCACAGCCCAACCCACCCGGGGCCATGGCGCATGAGCACACAAGGCTCACGTGTCGGGGTGTCATTGAGGCTCCGCGTCAGGACGGGGCGAGGACGCAGAACTCGTGGCCCTCCGGGTCGGCCAGGCACGTCCACGGGGCATCGCCCTGGCCGAGGTCGAGGTCGGTGGCGCCGAGGGCCCGCAGCCGGGCCACCTCCGCCGCTTTGTCGTCACCGGGGTACGGCAGCAGGTCAAGGTGGACGCGGTCCGGCACGGTCTTCACGCTGGGCGTGCGAAGGAATTCGAAGTACGGGCCGACACCCTTGGCGGAGCGCAACACCGCCTGATCGTCGGTCACCTCGTGCAGGGTCCAGTCCATCGCCTCACCCCAGAACCTGGCCATGGCCCGCGGATCCGCACAGTCGACCACCACCGCGGCGATCGGACCGGTGTCCTGGTAGATCTCCCGAGGCTCCAGCACGCAGAACTCGTTGCCCTCGGGGTCGGCGAGGACCGTCCACGGCACGTCGCCCTGGCCCACGTGGGCGGGCGTCGCACCGAGAGCCCGGCGGCGCGCGACCAACTCCGCCTGATGGGCCGCAGAGGTGGTGACGAGATCGAGGTGCACACGGTTCTTTGTTGCTGTCTTGGGTTCCGGGACGGGAACGACGTCGATGCAGACGGCGACCGGGTCCGGCCAGACGATGCCGCCGACGGGTCCCACGTAGGTGGTCACGCCGGGGCTGTAAGCACTCCAGCCGAGCGCCTCCGCCCAGAACCGGCCGACCGCCAAGCCATCAAGAGCCTTTATGTTCACCTGAACAGGTCGCAGTGCCACGCCGGTGATCCTATGGACTCTGCAACGACGTCCGCAGGTACCGTCGCAAACAGAGATCAACTCGCTCACCGACCACAGCGGCTCAGCTCGCCGGCCAGAGCGGCTCAGCTCGCCGGCCAGAGCGCTCGCTCCCGCCAGGTCAACTGCTCACTCGCCAGATGAAGCGCCAGGTCACAAAAGGCCGTCGACCAGGGCCAGGCACTCACTCGTGGCGGCCTGCGGCCCGAAAATCCCGTCTTTTCCGGGTCGGTTCATCGTCACCAGTCCTGTCAGCGGGGGGCGTAGTGGTGGAAGCCCCGGCCGGTCTTCCTGCCGAGGAGACCGGCGTCGACCATCCTCAGCAGGAGCGGTGGCGGGGAGTGCAGAGGTTCCTTGAACTCCTCGTACATGGATTCGGCTATGGCCTTGAGGGTGTCGAGGCCGATGAGGTCGGCCAGGCGGAGCGGACCCATCGGGTAGGCGCAGCCGAGGACCATGCCGTTGTCGATGTCGGCGGCGGAGGCGAAGCCGGATTCGAGCATGCGGACAGCGGAGAGGACGTACGGCACGAGAAGGGCGTTGACGACGAAGCCGGCCCGGTCCTGGGCGCCGATGACCTGTTTGCCGAGTGCGCCGGTGACGAAGTCCCGGGCCCGTGTGCGGGTCTGCTCGCTGGTCAGCAGGGAAGGCACCAGCTCGACGAGGCTCAGCACCGGCACCGGGTTGAAGAAGTGGACGCCGATGACCTGTTCGGGCCGCCCGGTGGCCATGGCGAGCTTCATCACGGGGATGGAGGAGGTGTTGGAGGCGAGGATCGCACTCGGGCGGGTGACCACCTTGTCGAGGGCGGCGAACACCTCGGTCTTCACCTGCTCGTCCTCCGCCACCGCCTCGACGACCGCGTCGCGGTCGGCCATGTCCGCCAGATCCGTGGTGAACCGGATCCGGCGGAGCGCGGTGTCGCGTTCGGCCTCGGTGAGCTTGTGCCGGCGTACGGCGCGGTCCAGGGACGCGGCGATTCTGCGGTGTCCGGCCTCGACGGCTGCGGGGCCCGTCTCGCCGACGACCACGTCCAGTCCCGCGCGGGCGCACACGTCCGCGATGCCGCTGCCCATGAGTCCGGCGCCGACGACGCCGACGCGGCGGATGTCGTCGGTGGTGGAAGGGGACGTGGACGCGGGCATCGACATGGCCATGGAGGCCTCCTTCCCTGACTGGGGCGGATGGGGACAGAAGCCGACGGTCAACGGAAGGCCGCCTGGCCGGTGATCGCCTGGCCGACGACCAGCGTGTGCATCTCGCTGGTGCCTTCGTAGGTGAGGACGGACTCCAGGTTGTTGGCGTGCCGCAGCGGCGAGTACTCCAGGGAGATGCCGTTGGCCCCGAGAATGGTGCGGCACTCCCGCGCGATGGCGATCGCTTCCCGTACGTTGTTGAGCTTGCCGACGCTGATCTGCTCGGGCCTGATGCGGTGCTGGTCCTTGAGCCGGCCCAGGTGCACGGCGAGCAGGGCGGCGTTGCCCAGGGTCACGCTCATGTCGGCGAGCTTCTTCTGGGTGAGCTGGAAGGCGCTGATCGGCTTGTCGAACTGGACGCGGGAGTCGGCGTACTCGATGGCCGCCTGGAGGGAGTCGCGGGCCGCGCCGACCGCGCCGAACAGAATTCCGAAGCGGGCCTCGTTCAGGCAGGACAACGGGCCGCGCAGACCCTCCGCGAGGGGCAGCCGCGCCGCGTCGGGCAGCCGTACGTTGTCGAAGTACAGCTCCGAGGTGACGGACGCGCGCAGCGACATCTTCTGCTTGATGTCCTGCGTGGTGAAGCCGGGCGTGCCGCGCGGCACGAGGAAGCCGCGGACGCCGTCCTCGGTCTGCGCCCAGACGGTGGCCACGTCGGCGATGCCGCCGTTGGTGATCCACATCTTGGAGCCGTTGAGGATCCAGTCGGCGCCGTCGCGGACGGCCCTGGTGCGCATGCCGGAGGGGTTGCTGCCGAAGTCGGGTTCGGTCAGCCCGAAGCAGCCGATCGCCTCACCTGCGGCCAGTCGGGGCAGCCATTCGTTCTTCTGCTCCTCCGAGCCCCACTTCCAGATCGAGAACATCGACAGCGAGCCCTGCACGGAGACGAAGCTGCGGAAGCCGGAGTCCGCCGCCTCCAGTTCCAGGCAGGCCAGTCCGTAGCTGACCGCGTTCGTCCCCGCGCAGCCGTAGCCCTCCAGATGCATGCCGAGGACTCCCAACTTGCCGAGTTCCGGGGCGAGTTCGCGGGCGAAGTGCGCGTTCTCGAACCACTCGCCGAGGTGCGGGCGCACCCGGTCGGCGAGGAACTTGGCGACGGTGGCCTGGATCTCGCGCTCCTCGTCGGTGAAGACGGAGGAGAGGTCGAGCAGATCGAGGGGGTCCTTCATCGGCTTGGTGCCGCTCATCATGTACTCCTGCTGATCGGGTCGAGGGTGGGTTACGAGTCGAGCCAAGCGGTGTCGAGCCAAGCGGTGAGGTCGTCGGTGTGCTCGCCGAGGCCCGGCGGACGGCACTCGTACCGGGGCGGGGTGCCGGAGAGCCCGATGGGGTTGGACACCAGGTCCATCGGAAGGCCGTCCGGGCCGGTGAGCGTGGTACGCGGGCGGAGGCCGAGTTGCTCGGCCAGGTCGAAGGCCTGGGAGAGGTCGTTCACGGGGCCGCAGGGCACGCCCAGCGGGGTGAGCCGGCCGAACCAGTCGGCCGCGGTCCGGGCGGACAGCAACTCGCCGAGTCGATCGGCCAGTTCATCGGCATGGGCGACGCGGTCGGTGTTGGTGGTGAAGCGGGGGTCGGCGGCGAGACCGGGAGCGTCCAGCCCCTGGCACAGGGCCGCGAACTGCCGGTCGTTGCCGACTGCGACGACGAGCGGTCGGTCCGCGACCTGGAACACCTCGTACGGCGCGATGGACGGATGCCGGTTGCCGAGGATGCCCGGCACCTTCCCGGCCAGGGTGTAGCCGGCCGCCTGGTTGACCAGGCTGGACAGCAGGCAGGACAGGAGATTGACCTCGACGTGCTGGCCCTCGCCCGTCGCGTCGCGGTGCCGCAGTGCGGCCAGGACACCGATCGTCGCGTGCAGTCCGGTCAGGACGTCCACGACGGCCACCCCGGTCTTCACGGGCTGCCCGGGGGCCGGCCCGGTGAGGCTCATCAGGCCGCCGACCGCCTGGATCAGCAGGTCGTAACCGGGCAGGTCGGCGCCCGCGTCCGCGCCGAAACCGGTCACCGAGCAGTAGACGAGACCGGGGTTGAGCGTCCGTGCGCGGTCGTAGTCGAGGCCGTACTTCTCCATCGTGGCGGGGCGGAAGTTCTCGAACAGGACGTCGGCCCGGCGGACCAGTTCCACGGCCCGGCGCCGGTCGCGCTCGGCACGCAGGTCGAGGGTGAGGGAGCGTTTGTTGCGGTTGACGGAGAGGTAGTAGGTGGCCTCGCCCTGGGCGTGCGGGGGTCCCCAGGCCCGGGTGTCGTCGCCGGTCGCGGGCTGTTCGACCTTGATGACGTCGGCGCCGAGGTCGGCGAGCAGCATCGTGGCGTACGGGGCTGCCAGGACGCGCCCGAAGTCGGCGACCAGCACCCCGGACAGCGGGAGTCCGGGCAGAGCGCTCATCGTTCCCGCCCGCCGGAGCCGCGCAGGTAGACGGTCTTGGTGCGGGTGAAGAAGTCGCGGGCGGCTCGCCCCTGTTCCTTCGGCCCGTAGCCGCTCTGCTTGGCGCCGCCGAAGGGAACGTGCGGATCGGCCCCGGCCGTCTCGGAGTTGATGTGCAGTATGCCGACGTCGAGCCGCTCCACGGCGGCGGTGACGGCCCGCAGGTCGTCGGTGAAGACGGCGGCCGACAGGCCGAAGTCGCCGTCGTCGGCGAGGGCCAGGGCCTCGCTCGCGTCGGCGGCCCGGCGGACCGCGAGCACGGGGCCGAACAACTCCTCGCGCCACAACGGGTCCTCCCCCGTCAGCTCGATCACGGTGGGCGGCAGGAAGGCGCCGGTCATACGGTCGTCGTCGTAGGGGCGGCCGCCGGTGAGGACGTCGGTTCCCGGGCGGGCGGCTGCGGCGTCCACGGCCTGCTGGATGCCGTCCCGGGCCTGGAGGGAGATCACGGGGCCCATCTCGGTGCCCTCGGCGAGGGGGTCGCCGACCCGCAGCGCGGTGGCGCGTTTGGTGAGCAGGGCGAGGAACTCGTCGGCGACGGGCTCTGCCACGACGAGCCGGGAGGTGGCGGTGCACTTCTGCCCCGAGGAGCGGAAGGCGCCCGCCAGCACCTCCCCCGCCGCCAACCCCAGGTCGGCGTCGGCGAGTACGACCGCCGCGTTCTTGCCACCCATCTCGGCCTGTACGGGCCGGGCCAGCCGCCCGCAGGCGGCGATCAGACCCCGGCCGGCCGAGGTCGACCCGGTGAATGTCACGGCGTCCACGCCCGGGTGCTCGACCAGTCGGCCGCCGAGGATCCCGTCGCCGATGAGCAGCGACAGCACGCCCTCCGGGAGCCCGGCCTCGACGAGTGCCTCGGCCAGCCGCACGGCCAGCAGGGGAACGACGCTGGCGGGCTTCCACACGACGGTGTTGCCGTAGCCGAGTGCGGGGGCGATCTTCCAGGCGGGGATCGCGACGGGGAAGTTGAACGGGGTCACGACCGCCACGACACCGACCGGGCGGTGGATCACCTGGATCTGTTCGCCGGGCCGGGGTGAGGCGAACACCTCGCCGACGGGACGGGACGCCTCACCGGCGTAGTAGCGGAGGATCTCCGCGGCCCGCCGTACCTCGCCGATCCCCTCGGGCCGGGTCTTGCCCTCTTCCCAGGAGAGTTCCTCGCCCCACTGTCCGGCGTGCGCGTCGAGGATGCCGGCCGCCCGGTCCAGGATCGCGCCGCGTACGTGGTGCGGAGTGGCCGCCCAGCGGGGGAAGGCGTCGCGCGCGGCGGCGACGGCCCGGTCCAGGTCGTGGTCCTGCGCGAGCCGGCCGACCGCCACCGTCTCGCGGGGACGGGCCGGGTTGACGTCGACCAGTTCGTCGCCGTCGCCTTCTCGCCACTGCCCCGCGACCAGGTGCCGCAGGGACCTGACCGACGGGGAGACTCCTCCCGCCGTCAGGCTGTTGTCCGTGCTCTGTCGCATCGGCCTTCCTTTCCGTGGACGTGGAGGCCGTCATTGTGGGGACCGGGCGGACGGCGGCGCACTGGACGGAATGTCCCGCGTCCGAGGGCCTGGGCACGCCGATCCGTCCATGGCCCCGGCGGTCGCGCGGTGCTTGGCTCGGCCTCCCCATCCCCGCACATCCCCGGAGGACGTCCCATGCCCGGTGCTTCCCGACCGGTCGGCGGTCCCGACCTCGAACAGGTACGGCGGATCGTCACCGAGATCCCCGGCCCGCGCTCGCGTGAGCTGCTGGCCCGTCAGCGAACCCTGGTCCCGGCCGGGGTCGGCGCGACGCTTCCCGTGTTCGTGGAGGCGGCCGGCGGCGGTGTGCTCGTCGACGCGGACGGCAACTCCTTCATCGACTTCGGCAGCGGTATCGCCGTGACGACCGTGGGCAACTCCGCCCCGCGTGTGGCGGAGCGCGCCGCCGCGCAGCTGCGCCGGTTCACCCACACCTGCTTCCTGGTCAACCCGTACGAGTCGTACCTGGACGTGTGCGAGAAGCTGAACGACCTCGCGCCCGTCCCCGGCGAGAAGCGCACCATCCTGGTGAACTCCGGCGCCGAGGCCGTGGAGAACGCCGTCAAGATCGCGCGGGCCGCCACCGGCCGGCCGGGCGTCGTCGTCTTCGACCACGCCTTTCACGGCCGGACCCTGCTCACGATGAGCCTCACGGCCAAGAACAAGCCCTACAAGCAGGGCTTCGGCCCCTTCGTGCCCGAGGTCCACCGCGCGCCGATGGCGTACCCGTACCGCTGGCCCACGGGCCCCGCCAACTGTGCCGAGGAGGCGGCCGACGCCCTGGAGGACCTGCTGGACCGCCAGGTGGGCGCGGACAATGTGGCCGCCGTGCTGGTGGAGCCGATCCAGGGCGAGGGCGGCTTCGTCGTTCCGGCGCCCGGGTTCCTGCCCCGGGTCGCCGAGATCTGCCGGGCCCGCGGCATCCTGCTGATCGTCGACGAGATCCAGGCGGGCATCGCGCGCACCGGGCGGATGTTCGCCTGCGAGTACGAGGGGGTCAGGCCCGACCTGATCACCACCGCGAAGGGCCTGGCGGGCGGGCTGCCTCTGGGCGCGGTGACCGGCCGCGCCGAGCTGATGGACGCGGTACCTGCCGGTGGGCTGGGCGGCACGTTCAGCGGCAATCCGGTGGCCTGCGAGGCCGCTCTCGGTGTCTTCGAGGAGATCGAGGCCCACGGTCTGTTGGAACGGGCCCTGGAGATCGGCGACACCATGCTCGACCATCTGAGCAAGCTGAGCGGCGTGCACTCGGTGATCGGGGATGTACGCGGCCGAGGCGCGATGATCGCCGTCGAGCTGGTGGAACCCTCCGGCGACCGGGTCCCGGCCCCCGATCTCGCCGCCCGGATCGCCCGGCGCTGCCACGCGGAGGGCCTGCTGGTACTCACCGCCGGCAGCTACGGCAACGTACTGAGGTTCCTGCCGCCGCTGTCGATCTCCGACACCCTGCTGGAGGAGGGTCTGGCCATCCTCGGCGAGGCCCTCGCCAGGGAGACCGCGTCAGCCGTGTGACTCCGGACCCCTTAGCCGGGCTCCTGCCACACCGAAAGAGCCAGCAGGAGCTCGGCGCGGACGTGGGCCGAGTCGAGGTCGGTGCCGAGAACGTGCTGGATCCGTTCGACGCGGCTGCGCAGGGTGTGCCGATGCACGGACAGGGCCGCCGAGGCCGCCTCCCACTGACCGTTGTGTTCGAGGAACGCCCGCAGCGAGGCGACCAGTTCGGTGCCCTGCCGGGTGTCGTACGCCGAGAGCGGGCCCAGTCGGGTCTCGGCGAGGGACTCCAGTGCCGCTCTCACCTCGGGACTGGTGGCCAGCGTCTGTCCGGCCAGCGACGCGAAGGACACGAGGTCCGCAACCCCACGCGCCTGCGCCGCCGCAGCGGCGTTCAGCGCCTCCCGAAGAGCCACCGGCCCACTTCCCGGATCCTGTACGTCGCTCAGCCCGGCCCAGGTGCGGGAGCGCGTGTGGGCCGGTGCGCCGCCGGCGAGGGCTCGCGCCGTCTCCGTGCGGCCGCCGGGCAGCAGCACCACCGCGCTCCCCTCGTGCACGACGCCGAACAGGGGCAGCCCGCGCCGGTCCAGTTCCTCCCCCGCCCGCTCCAGAGCCCGCCGAGGGTTCCCGCCCCGCAGCACCAGGACTCGCACGCCGTCACGGACCGGGAAGCCCGCCTCGGTGAGGTGGTCCACGGCGGCCGCCGCCGGGAGGGATCCGTCCAGCAGCATCCGCAGGAAGAGGCCGTTCACGCGGCCCTGCTCGTCCCGCAACCGCGAGGGCTTCTCCGCTTCCAGGGCGATCAGCGACGCGGCGTGCCCGAGCAGGAGGTGGTCGACCGGCGTGAGCGGCCGGTCCGTGACCAGGACCAGCCGGCCGTGCACCCGGGGACCCACCCGCACCTGCTGCGCCGCCACCACTCCGTCGGGACCGGTGCTCACCGCCGCCGCTGCCTGATCCGCCGGGCCCAGCCGGGCGAGCAGTTCGGGTCCGGGGATGCCGGCGCCGGGCGGGTGTGAGGCGTGTGGGGTGCCGTCGTGGTCCAGGAAGACGACCGAGGTCGCGGTGGAGACCGCCAGCTCCCGCACGACGGCCTGAGCGCCGCCGTGCAGTGCGGCCCGGGTCATCCGGGGCTGGAGGCGCGATGCCTGGACCACACCCTCGTACTGCTGCTCGGCCAGCCGCTCCATGACCGCCTTGGTGACGGCCACGAACGGTGTGGGCAGGGGCACTTCGAGCAGTGGCAGACCAGCCGCCTCGGCCGCCTCGACCAGGGCGTCGGGCACGCGCGCGTGCGACAGTCCCACTCCGAAGCCGAGGGCGGCCACCCCGGCCTTCGCCAGGTGCCGTACATAGTCCCTGCGGGCCTCGTCCGAGCCCGGCAGCCGCAGGCCGGTGGTGAGGACGAGTTCTCCGCCGCCGAGCCATGGCACCGGGTCGGCGAGCTCGATGCTGTGCGCCCAGTCGACCTCGCGGTCCAGGCCACCACGCCCGGCCAGCAGCTTCAGCCGGAGTTCCTGACGCCGCAACAGCCAGGTGAGGGGCACGCCCATACCGTTCACCTCCAGGATGCGTGAAGGGGGCCTTCGTGCTCGGCCGGCGCAGGAGCACCGCGAGTGTCGTTCGTCAGGATGTCGGCGCCGGCCCGCCGTGGCCGCTGAGGGTGCCCGCGGTCAGTCCGACCTCGCGTTCGACCGTCTCCCAGACAATCTTGGTCACGTCGCCGTAGGACTTCTCGGCGCGCATGGAGATCTGCACGAGGACGCCGTCCAACAGAACGAGAATCCGGAAGGCGCTCGCGCGGGGATCGGACAGTTCGAACACGCCCTCGTCCGCCCCCCGGGCGAGCAGGTCGGTCAGCAGGTCCAGCCCCACGACCATCTGCCGGTCGACCTCTTCGGCCAGTTCGGGGCGGCGCGGGGCCGCCACCCATGCGCTCATCCAGATGCGTGCGTGCCTGGTGGGGGCGTTGAGCTGCCGGGCCACCAGTGCGCACAGTGCCGGCAGGGCGGGAAGTGACCTGGTGAGCGAGCGCAACTCGTCGTGTTCGACCGTGGCGAACTGGGCGAACGCCTCCATGATCAGCTCGTCCATGGACGAGAAGTAGTGATGGACGAGCCCTGATGCCACGCCGACGGATGCGCCGATGTCCCGGGAGGTCAGTCGGTCCAGACCCACCGCGTCCGCCTGGTCGAGGGCGGCATCGATCATCTCCTGGCGTCGCTCCTGCGGACTCAGCCTCCGCCCCTTGGTCCCCACTCGGCAATCCACCCCTCACTCCCGGGCGGTCAGTCTATCCAGACAGCCAAACAACCGCTATTGGCCATACGGCCAACATTCTAGATCGAGGTGGGGATCCCGTCGAGTCGGCGGATCACCGAGGTGGCAGTAGCTCTCTTTCCTCGATCATCCATATCCCAAGATGCCGTGCGTGACCCATTGACAGGCCCAAGCGCCCTGCTGTTGGCTCCCTGCCCAACAGCCCTATTGGGCATTCGCTCAACGCAAGGCATGGTGACCTTCATGTCTGACACATCGCACGTCGTCGCAGAACCCGGCCCCATACAGCCGCAGGAAGCCGTCGACAGATTCGGCAAGGTCGAAAGCGTCAGCATCGAGTACATCGGTCCGGAGGACCGCCATGGCCGCCCACGCGAACTGTTCGCGGTGTGACTGTCGTCGAACCTCGCCTACTTCTACATCCTGGTGGGCGGCCTGCTGCCGTCCTCGGGCTGTCGATGCTGCAGTCCTTCGCCGTGCTGTTCGTAGGCAACCTGTTCTGGGCGCTCGTCGGCCTGCTGGCCGTCAGCGGACCGAGCACGGGTGCGCCGAGCACGATCACCACACGAGCGATGTACGGCGTCCGCGGCAACCGCGTCGCAACGGATCCGCAAGCTCAAGGAACTCCGTGCCGCGGATGCCGAGATGCTTCGCCAACTGCGGGAGGACAACGAAGCCCTCGTCGGCGCACTCCACCAAGCCATCACGGAGAACCGGAACTTCCACCAGCAACTCACAGAGCAGCGTCACAACGTCCGCACCCTCCCGGCCCAGCGCCACCGGGGAGATCCCCGTCCAACTCCGGGGTCGAGTAGGAACCCGCAGAGAGTGCAGTTTGGTGTCACATGATTTGACACCCGGGTTGAGTTGATTACTCACGCGGGAGGAATGCTCCACGGCCCCATCCGAACACGGCCGGGGCCGCGCGGGCGGGAGCTGTGGTGGATGTAGCGGCCGGTTGGCCGCGTGCCCCGGTCGCTGTCACAGTGTGATGGGGCCGAGGTCGGCGGCGGTTTGCGCCAGTGCGCGGATGGTGGGACTGTCAGCGGTGGTACGCCAGGTGAGCGCCCATTCGAGGGTGGGGGCGTCGTGGAGGGGCAGGAAGACGATGCCGGGGGGCTTGTTGTAGCGCGCGGCGATTTCGCCCAGCGGGTGGACGCAGCGGCCGGCAGCGACCAGGGAGAGGATCTCGTGGAAGGTCCGCGCGGCGGGCCCACGGGGGATACGACGGCCGAGCGGGGTGCGGGTGGGGACCATGGAGGCGACCCAATACTCGGGGGCTTCGGGGCCGAGGTCGACGACGTGGTTGTCGGCGAGGTCTTCCAGGGACGCGGTGCCGCGTTGGGCGAGCGGATGGTCTGCGGCCACGGCCAGCACGCGGCCTCCGGTGAGCACGGTGGGGCCGACGGTGAGGTCCGGTTCGGCGACGGGCAGCCACAGCACGTGCGCGTCGTGCTCTCCGGTGCGCAGGGCCGTGAACGCGTCGTTACCGTTGATTTCGCGGAACTCGATGTCGCTGCCGGGGTAGCGGGTGCGGAACGCGTCGACGAGGGGGCGTAGTTCGTGTCCGGCGTGGCCGAAGACGCCCAGCCGCAGGGTCCGGCCCGCGCCCGGGCCTGCTGCTTGGGCGCGGGCGAGTCCTGCGTGGAGGAGGTCGAGGGCCTGCTGGAGGTCTTCACGCAAGCGTCGGCCGACAGGGGTCAGGGACACGCGTCGGCTGGTGCGATCGAACAGGGCCACTCCGAGGCGTCGTTCTTGTCTGCGGATGGCCTGGCTGACGCGGGCCTGGGACACGTGAAGCCGTTCCGCGGTGCGGCCGAAATGCAGTTCTTCGGCCAGTGTCAGGAATATCTCGATGTCCCGAAGCTCCATGCATAGCTCCCATGTTATGGATAGCTCCACGGACTCTACATTGTTCCGCCGCTGACCTGCATCGATGCTGAACACATCACCCACCGGGCAGGCGGTGGACGCCTGACTGACGCATCGATAAGGCAGGGAAATCCGATGAGCGCTATGCAGGCCGTCGTCGATCGCTTCGAGATCGAGGGGCTGCGCGCCGAGGTCACCGACGCGGTGATGATGCGCGACTTCGACCGCGTCGCCTCGCTATTCGCTCCCGACGGCGTCATGCGATGGCCGCACATCGACAAGGAGTTCGTCGGCCGCGAGGAGATCCGCGCGGGGATCGAGTGGGGGCAAGGACTGTGGGAGTTTTTCGTGCAGAACGTCCACCCCGGCGTCATCCGGCTCGACGGCGACACCGCGGTCGGGCGTGTGTACATCCAGGAGTTCGGTCGGATGCACGACGGCAGCTCGCACCTGAACTACGCCCTCTATCACGACGGCTACCAGCGCACGTCCGACGGCTGGAAGTTCAGCGAACGTGTCTACGAGGTCAGGTACCTCGACTCCACCCCGCTTACGGGCTCACCGCCCCGGCACCTGGGGCGTAGGCGCGTCTGACAACCACCGACGGGCCGACCGGGAGGTGCATCAACCACCCTGGCCGCATCGCGTGGCGACTGCCCTTCCCCGAGTCCGTAGACACCCGTTTTTAGCACCCGACCCGATCGGGACGGCTCGCCATGACCGACGACCGGCGCATGCCTCCATCCTCCGCGTCAACCGAACTCAGCATCGAGTAGAGGAGTAACTGTCATGATCCTGATAACTGGAGCCAACGGCGTCGTCGGGCGTCCGGTGATGAGCCTGCCGACGCCGGATGGAACCACACCGTCGACGGACGCTGGATCCGCTGGACGAGCCTGTCTGCAGACGTCGGCATCCAGTTCGACGCCTTCGCCACCCAGAAGCCGAACAGCCCTCTCCCCACCTGGACTATGTGGGCCTGCCGCAGCATCGACCACCCCACGTGGACCGTCACAGCATCCCCCTGCACCCCCAGCTCGCTGCTGGCCGACCTCGCCGAGAACCTCGCCCACGGAACCGGCACCCCCTCGCCGCCCGTGTGTCGGACACCGCCGGCGTCGTGGTGCGCCCTCTGGAGGGGGACTGTGGCCGCAGGGTCGCCGCCTTCTGGGACGCCTCCCGTGCCCTGACCCCGGCCGCGCGCACCCTCTTCCGCCTCCTCCTACGGCGGTCCCAAACTGGTCGCGGTCGACCTGCGGACGAACCGGATCGTGCGCACCGCGCTTCTCGGCGCCCGCCACGTCGAAGTTGTCGACGCCGACGCCGTAGCAGGAGACCAGGCCCACGGTGGGCGCGGCCTCGTACACCTCGTCGGTGACGGTGGCCCACTGGACGATGAGCGCGTCGGCGCCCTGGGCGGTCTCGGCGACCTCTGCCTCATCACGACGGCCTGCGCCGCAGGCTCACCGGCAATCCGGCGACGATCACGTGGCCGTCACATTCCTGTGGAACGCGATCGGTGACGTAGTCCAACTCGGCATGTCACGTGTGCGACTTCCGAGATCGGCTTTAGGGCTTGCGGGGAATCAAAGTGTTGCTTCCCGTCCTGAAGCTCGTTGGTGTGGTATGCGCATCCCGGATGAGACTCGTGACCAACTCGCCGTGA
>NZ_JBEZLR010000105.1:0-34670 GCF_040652275.1 Streptomyces sp. NPDC048275 | reverse complement strand
GCGACGCCGCCACCAGGCCCGATCCCAGGACAGCCACTACCAGCGACAAGCCACTCAGGCATGAAGATCGCGATCTACAACTGGAGTACTAGCAGCCCGAAAGCAGAGGGCGTTCCGCCGAGCCGACGAAGCGACCCCTGCTGTCATTCACAGCACCCATAAGGCACACATCACGCCGCGGGATCCTCCAGGACGGCCACGGCCTCGGCAGCCTTGCGGGCCTTCTTCTCCGCTTTCTCCAGCTTGGCCTTCGCCTTGGCCAGTTGCTTGGTGCGGCGCTTGTGCATCTTCTTCGAGACCTCGTCCAGACGGTCCGGGAAGAGGTGTCCGTACGTGTCCAGGGTCAGCGTCGCGGACTTGTGGCCCAGCATCGTCTGTACGACGTTGATGTCCGCGCCACTGGCGATGGCAAGCGAGGCCGCCGTGTGGCGCAGCTTGTGCGGGGTGACGTTCAGGTGCCCCAGCTCGGCCTTCACGACCGCCGGCGCGAAGAACCGCTGACGGAAGTTGCGGGCCCGTAGCGGTCCGCCCTGCGGGGCTGTGAAGAGCAACTCCTCATCTCCCCGGCCCTGGACGTGGGGCTTCAACTCCTCGACCAGGAAGCGCGGAATCGGTACGGATCGGCGCTCGTGGTTCTTGGGGGTGTCGAGGTAGAGCTTGCCGTTGTCCTCGGCGTACGCCTCGACGATGTGCGCTCGGCAGGCGTCCAGGTCGACGCGGCCCACCTTCAGCGCGGACGCCTCGCCCCAGCGCAGGCCGGTGTAGGCCAGCAGCAGGATGAACACCCGGTAGGTGCCTGACGCGTTGGCCAGCGTGTCGACCTGCATGTCGTCGAGGTACACGTGGTCAGCCGGCATCGCTTTCGGCAGGGGCACGCCGACAGCCGGGTTGACCGCCAGACGACGAGCCTTGACCGCGTAGCCGAGAACGCGGCTGAGGACGACGTACGCCTTGCGGACCGACCGCGGGCTGAGCTTCCTGCCGCCGGTCGCCTCGCCGGACAGCAGATCCGCGAGCCACTCCGCGATGTCCTCGAAGTGGATGCGGTCCAGCGGGGTGGTGCCCCACTTGGGGATCACGTGGACGTCGAGAACACCGCGGTAGCGAGCCCGAGTTGAGCGCTTGAGGTGGAGCTGCGCCGCCAGCCAGGACTCCGCCACCTCTGCGAACTTCACGCGGGCAGCGGCCGGATCACGGTAGGAGCCGTCGTTGAGACGAGACTCCATCTTCGTCCGCTCGGCCTCGGCGTCGACCTTGCGGGTGAAGGTCTTCATCTTCGGCTTGCCGTCGGGGTCGTACCAGCGCACGCGGTAGCGCCCCGGTGGCGTACGTCCTGCCCGCTTGGCGTCCGCCACGGCCCGTACGTACGCCGCGTGCCCTATACGGTCCTCAATCCAGACCCGCGCCAACTAGTACCCCCTCCGGTCATCACCGGACACCGACGGGAGCGGCAGGAGCAGGCTTGCGGGAGGGGCGCCGAGCGCTGTGGCGAGGGCGACGAGGTCGTCCACGTCGCAGCGGCGGCGGGCGCGTTCGGTGCGACTGAGGGCGGTGTTGGCCATCGGGCGGCCCAGTGCGGTGCAGCGGACGGCGAGCTGGTGCTGGGTCAGGCCGCGCACGAGGCGTAGGCGCTGGATGGCGCGGGCGGTGTGGAGGCCGGCGGGGCCTATTTCGACAGGTCGGTTGGGCATGACAGATAGCTGTAACTTGCAGCCGGCCGTCATGGCAAGAGTTAGTTCTTAAACTCTCCAAAAGCCGTCCGGGGGCGAAGTGGTGTTCGTCTCGTCGAATTCCGGTACATCACAAACCGTTTCGGCGGGAAGGTTGTGCTACCTTCCCTCCGCGTCAAAAATATGGGCGATTTAAGCGGCTATCGGATGCGGTGTCCGGTGGGCTGGCCGTGTTGCTGCTGACTGCTGGACGCTGCCCCTGAGCTGCAGAGGTATCGGATTCCGGCACCTCAGCCGGTCGCTTCTCCACAGAAAATTTCTGCTTCCGCGGGAGCGATTTCGGCAACCGGGGATCCGCCCTTACTGTTTCGGTCTTCCCCGGCGACGCCGAGAGAAGTGCCGGGGGTTCAGAATCCACGACGTTTCCATGGGTGGTGTGGCTGTGTTGTCCACGCCTGCCATCCAAAAACCCTGATTCCGATATGGAGACCTCATTGCCGAATCACTCCCCGCGCCTTGCCGGCGCCGAGCGTGACCAACTCGCCACTCCCACCGACGTGGCCGCCTACCTCGGGGTGCCGGTGAAGACGCTCTACCAGTGGAAGTACCGGGGCATCGGCCCCAGCGTCCACAAGGTCGGCCGTCACCTGCGCTACCGCTGGCGGGAGGTGGACGCGTGGCTGGAAGCCCAGACGTCGTACGACCTCACGGCCTGACCCCGCGCCCGGCGCGGACAACGGAACGGCCCCCGGCGCGCCAACGCCGAGGGCCGAAGACTCCCCTGCCGATCACTCATCCCTGAACGAACGAACTGGGGAGGGGCGGGGCCTTGCCCGTCCTGCCCCTCACCGGAGAGGAACGCCTATGGAGGACTCTACGTCCCCCACCACGAACACCTCCCCCACCGGCTGGCCCACTCCCGCCGTCCCCGGCGAGGGCATCCCCTGGTGCCGCCAGGATCAGCAGGACACACGGTCCCCCGCGTCGGGGACCGCCGAACACCCGGCGGAGGCGGAAGCACACGGGGACCGTCCCCAGCCGCCTGCCGATGCCGTTGTTGGGGACCGTCCCCGCGACGTGCTTGGGGACCGTCCCCACGACGTGCCCGGTACTCGTTCCCCGCACGTCCCGGTCCCCATATCGGCATCCAGTGCAAACTCGCAGGTCAGCGGCGGGAAATCGGGGACCGGTCCCCAAGAGGCTGCAGTTGCACCAGGGGACCGCAATGGGGACCGTGATCACGGTCCCCGCCAGTCTCCAGGGTCTGACAACCCCGTGGCGGGAGCCGCCCAGCAGGAGGGGACCGGTCCCGTCGACGCACGGGGACCGGCAGACCCTGAGGAACGGGGTTCCGGTGAGGGCGCGGAACTGCTGGATGAGTTGCGGGCGGCGATCGGCAAGTACGTCGTGCTGCCCAGTGACGAGGCGCTGACAGCGGTCACCCTGTGGGTGGCGGCCACGCACATCCAGACCGTTCTGCAGCACGCGCCGCGCCTGGCGGTCGTCGGCCCGACGAAGGGCTGCGGCAAGTCCCGGGTTCTGGACGTGCTCCACGAGACCGTGCACCAGCCGATCATGACGGTGAACATGTCCACGGCCGTGCTCTTCCGCGTCATCGGCAAGAACCCGCGCACGATCCTGGTGGACGAGGCCGACACCATCTTCAGCAAGGCCGGCGAGAACGAGGAACTGCGCGGCCTGCTGAACGCCGGGCACCAGCGCAACCGGCCCGCCTGGCGCATCTCCGGTCCGGAGCACAAGCCGACCCCGTATCCGACCTTCGCCATGGCCGCACTGGCCTCGATCGGCGACCTGCCCGACACGATCACGGACCGTGCGGTCGTGCTCCGCATGCAAAAGCGCAAGCCGGGCGAGAAGGTGACCCCGTTCCGCTCGCGCTACGCCACACCGGAACTGAACGCACTGCGGGACAAACTGGCCGCCTGGCTGGGCCCGCTGCGCGGCACGGCCGGCCACATGGCGCCGACCATGCCGGTGGAGGACCGGGCGGCGGACACCTGGGAACCGCTGGTCATCATCGCCGACCTGGCCGGCGGCCACTGGCCAGCCAGCGCCCGTGCGGCCTGTGTCGCGATGACCCGGTACGAGGCCGTCCAGGACGAGCAGACCAACCTGAAGACAAGGTTGCTGCGCGACATCCACCGCGTCTTCGAGGCACATGGCAACCCCGAAGCCCTGTCCTCCCTGGATCTGGTCACCGCCCTGCTCCAGGACCCCGACGCCCCCTGGGCAGAGCACGGCGCCAACGGGCTCAACGCCTACCACCTGGGCAGAATGCTCCGGGACTTCGACATCCGCCCGGCCAACTACCGGTTCGACAAGGGCAGGCAGGCCAAGGGGTACGCCCGTAACCGGTTCCTCGACAGCTGGGCCCGCCACTGCCCCGACCTCACCGAGACGGCGCCCGCCCCCACGCCCGACGCCACACCCACGCGCCCGGCGCAGGGCAAGCCGCCTGCCGCCCCGGCGGGCTCGCTGCCCATAAGCCCGCCGAGCGGCACCGCCGGCCCCAAACGCGCCCGCTGACCCGCCTCCCCCTGGGTCCGTATCACTGCGTCGCATCCGTCCCCGCGCAGGTCAGCGCGGGGACGGATGCTCTCACCGGGACGGACTTCTCCGTACCTGCCCGGGTGTCCGTACCTGTGCTGACCAGGCATGGGACGGATGCGACGCACGTGACACATCTCCCGCCCCCTCACCACCGGAGCACCCCTGTGCACGAACAGCACCACGAACTCCCCACAGCTCAACAGCAGACGCCCACCACCTCAGCCCCAGACAGCGCAGCAAGTTGTCGGGTAAGGAGTCCTTACCCGGCCTCCGCCCCTGGAGTGACGGAGGCACCCGGCGCCCAGGGGGCACCGGGGTCGGCCGGCCCGGGGGTGCCGACCGAGACGGGAGCCACCAGACCGTCGCCCCACGCCGCGCAGACGCCGAAGCCGCAGCGCCGCCTGCGTCAGCCGCGCCTGCGCGAGCGCCGCGTCCACCCCCGTTACAGCGGCGGCGAGTTCACCGACCTCGCCCACGCCGCCGCGCTCAGCCGTATGCAGATCGGCGGCTACGTCGCTGAGGCGTCGCTCGCCGCGGCCCGCGCCGAGGACCCCACGGCTGCGATCGCCGACTACCGCGCCATAGTGAAGGCGCTGATGGCCGCCAACCGCCAGCTCGGCATGATCGGCAACAACCTCAACCAGCTCACCTGGCACCTCAACAAGGACGGCGCCTGGCCGGAGCCCGACGTCGTCCACCGGCTCCTGGCCCGCGTCGAAGCGTCGATCGCCGACGTGGACACCGCCGTCGCCCAGGTCACCGAGGGAAGGCAGGACCGGTGATACCGAAGATCATCACCGGCAAGGGCAGCACCCGCCGTCTGATCGCCTACCTCTTCGGCAAGGGCGACGCCAACGAGCACGTCGACCCCCACCTGGTCGCGTCCTGGAACGACTTCGCCCCCGACCCCGGCCGCAGCCCGCACCGCGACCCGAAGGAGGTGGAGAAGCAGCTCTACACGCAGCTCGACCAGCCAGTGGCGATGCTCGGGCGACGGGCTCCCCAGACCACGGTCTGGCACTGCCCGGTCCGCGCCGCCCCCGAGGACCCGATCCTGTCGGATGCCCAGTGGGCGGAGATCGCCCGCCGGATCGTGGCCGCCGCCGGCATCGCCCCCGCCGGAGACACCGAAGCCTGCCGCTGGGTGGCCGTACGGCACGCCGACGATCACATCCACATCGCCGCCACCCTCGTCCGCCAGGACGGCCGCCGCCCCCGCCGGGACTACGACATCCGGGCCGTCCAGCGCGAAGCCCGACAGATCGAAGTCGACTACGGACTCAGGAGGTTGAAGCCGGGCGACGGTACCGGCGCCAAGCGCCCCACCAGCAAGGAACACTTCAAGGCCAAGCGCCTGGGCCAGGACGCCACCGCCCGCGAGGTCCTGCGCATGCGGGTGCGCCGCGCGGTCGCCGCCGCGGCCGACGAGGCCGAGTTCTTCTCGCTGCTGGAGGCGACCGGCGTGGACGTGCGCCTCAAGCTCGCTCCCTCCGGCGACGCGCTCGGCTGCAACTTCGCCCTGCCTGGCAACGTGAACGAGGAAGGCGACCCGGTGTGGTTCGCGGGCTCCACCCTCGCCCCTGACCTCTCCCTGCCCAAGATCCGCGAACGCCTCGCCACCACCAGCCCCGAGCCGGCCACCATCCAGCCTGGCAACCCGTGGCACCAGGCCACCGCCGCCACCGAACGCATCCCCCACCACTTCACGAAAGGCGACGAGCAGACGGCCCAGGGCCAACTCGTCGCGCTCGGCGCGACGCTGGACCTGCTGCCCGTCATGGCACCGACCGCGGCGCGGGCCGAACTCGAACAAGCCGCCGCTGCCTTCGAGCGCGCCACCCGCTCCCGCATCGCCGCCGACCTCGACAGCACCCGCGCCCTGCGCCGCAGCATCCAGACCATCTGGCGCGAGAGGCCACAGGACAGTGACGGCACCGGGCTCATCATGCTCCTGGACGCCGCACTCACCGCGGTCGCCTTCGCGCTGCACTGGCACCGCACCCGCCAGCACGCCGAGCAGGAGGCGGCAGCCGAACAGGCGCTCCTCCACCTGCAGACCGCGTACGCGCAGACCGCCGAGCCCGTCCTGGTCGGCCTCGCCAGCCGGGCACCCGGCCCGCAGACCAAGCGCCGCTTCGCCCACCACCTTCAGGATGTGGTTCCGGAGCATGCCGAGCGCATCCTCAACGACCCCGCTTGGGACGCACTTGCCACCGTGCTCGCCGAGGCAGAGGCAGCAGGACACAACGCAGCCACCGTCCTCGGCCAAGCGCTGCACCAACGTGCCCTGGACGACGCCCGCAGTCCCGCCCGCGCGCTGACCTGGCGTGTCCGCCGCCTCGGCGAGCGCCACGTTCCCGGTCCTTGGGCCCAGGCAGCCAGGGCCCACACTGCCATGCAACGGCCCAGCGTGCCGGTCCACCCCGCGGCAGCCATTGCTCGGCCACCGCAGGGGTCACCGACATGGCGGCGCTGATCAGGCGGGGGCGGACAGCTTGGGCGCGAGGAGCTCCAGGGCTTCCTTCCAGCGGTAGCGGTCGGCCCCGCCGCCGGCCTTTGGCCGGTGCGGTTCGTACGAGCCGATCAGGACGCCCATCTCGCGTAGCCGTTCCAGACTCTGGCGGTACGCGGGGTGGGCGGCCTGGGCTGAGTTCAGGTACGGCAGCACGGCGACCGGGATGTCCATGGCGGGTGCTTCGCACAGGACGCCCAGGGCGAGATTGTCGGAGATCCCGGCGGCCCACTTGTTGATGGTGTTGAAGCTGGCCGGGGCGACCGCGATCGCGTCCGCGGGCCGGGTCGGGCGCGGTTCGCCCGGTGATCGCCAGGCCGAGCGGATGGGGCGGCCGGTCTGGGTCTCGACCACCTCCGCGTCGAGGAAGCCGAGTCCTTGTGGGGTGGCAATGACGCCGACGTCCCAGTGCCGTTCCTGTGCTGCAGTGATCAGCCTGCCGACGTCGGCGGCGACCCCGGCCGCGCAGACCACGATCTGTAGGAACGGCTTGTCGGGCTGATCACTCACGCGGGCACTCCCAGTTGGCGGCTGAAGTGGTGCAGCTCGGGCAGTGCCCGGCGGCGGTCGCGGGCTGCCATGTCGGCGACCAGTTCGCGTACGGCCGGGCGGCGGATGTCCTGTGCCGCGCAGCTCTCGGCGATACGCAGGGCCTGGTAGCCCTCGGCGAGCCTGCCCTGCTGACTGTAGGCGCGCGCGGTCTCCACCCACAGCGCGGCCCGGCGCTCGGGGACAGGAATGTGCCGCCGCATGAGCGGCCGTGCGGTTTCCAGGGCGATGCCGGCGTCACCGAAGGAGATGGCTGCGCTGATCTCGTGGAGTGCGACGTTGGTGGGGCTGAAGTTCGCCCATGCGTCCGGCCGGTCGAAGGAGACGTAGCGAGCGACTTCCTTGGCTTCGGTGAGGAAGTCCTGGGTGGTGTCGCGGTCGCCGTTTCTGCTGGCGGCGGTCGCCCCGCGGAGCAACAGCAGACCAACCGCTGCCAGGTACCGGGGCGAGCGGTGGTCGTAGGAGCCGGTGAGCTGGTCGGCAGTGTGGCGGACCATGTTCACGGCCTGATCCGTGTGCTTCTCCCGCACGAGGACGTGAGCGTGGACGCGGACACTGGCGGCGAGGACGACAGGATCCCCGGACCGTTCCGCCTCGGCCATGGCCCGACCGGCCGCGAGCCAGGCGTTGCCCTGATCGGCCCGCTTCAGCAACAGGCTCACCGACGTCTGGTAGGCGGTCGCGAGCAGCCCGGACACCTCCGCCGAGCCGGATGAGCCTCCGGCGGCCTGACGCAGGTCGGCGATCAGACCCGGCAAGGTCTGCTCCAGTTCCGCGTAGTCGCACGTGCAGAACATCCGGCGTACGGCCCGTGCCCGGTCCCGCAGCTCGTCGAGGCCCAGGGCTTGCCCGGTGGCCACGGGGCTCGTGCCTGGCAACAGGACTTGGATCAGGTCGTGATGTGCCGCGTTCGACGGCGGCGGAGCCGCGAGCGCGGCGACGCTCGCGGCAAGGAAGGTACGGCGGTGCATGTCCTCTGTTCCGGGCTCGGCGGGGCTGGCATCAGAAGCGGCGGCGAGGCCGAGACGTTGCGGCGGAATCTCCAGTACCTGCGCGATCTCGCGCAGCACTCGCACGTCCTCGGTACCCCTGCCGCTCTCCAGGCGGCTCACCTTCGACTGGTGATACCCAAGCGCGGCGGCAACGTCCCTCTGCGAGCGCCGCTGTAACACGCGTGCCTGACGGATCACGTCGCCGATCCGTCTCGCTTCACTCTGTGCCTCGGCCATCTGTGCCACGGCCCCTTCTGCCGTCGCCGATCCTGCCTGCTCAACCGAGAGTAACCGAGCGGCATTTGGCAGTGATGCAGCTCCTGCATAAGTGATGCAGCCCCGGCACACCGACTGGTTCCGCTTACCTCTGGAGCGGTTGCGTGGAGTGGCCGAACCGACCAGGAGGCCGCTCATGGAAGCGCATCACATCCGGATTCCCGTCTCCGGCACGCCAGCTGCCGCAGCGTCCGCGCGCCAGCAGCTCGCGGACGGGATACGGACTTTCGGCGCCTTCCTCGGCCCCGAACTCCTGGACGCGGCAGAGCTGGTGGCCGCAGAGCTCATCGCGAACGCGGTCCGGCACGCAAGCGGCGGCCCGATCACGGCCGGCGCCTGCCTGAGCGACAAGGGACTGCGGATCGAGGTGAACGACGCAAACCCCGTCGTCCCACAGGTCGGCCTGTCGGATGTGGACGAGGAAAGCGGACGCGGGCTGTTCCTAGTCGCAGCACTCGCGGACCGCCACGGCTTCGATCCGCTGCCGCCCGGCAAACGCTGCTGGGCCGAGTTCAAGGTCAGCACCCCACTACCCACCTCATCACACCTTCCCCTGCAGAGGAGTTGACCGTTGACAGCCGTACGCATTCCCCCCGTCGCCGCAGAAGTGGTCGCCGTGCGACCCGGCAGCCCACTCGCCGGCTCCATCACCGTCGACGGCTCCAAGAACGCGGCCCTGCCCCTGCTGGCCGCCGCCGCGGCCCTGCATCACCCGGTGCATCTGAGCAACGTCCCGTCGAACACGGACGTCGAGACCATGCTCGCCCTGCTCCAACAGGCCGGCTGGCACACGGCCCGTCCGGTCAGCGATCCGCACACCACCGTGATCCTTCCGAGCGACAAGCCCCAGCCAGGCCCCGATCCCGAGGTCGCCGCCCAAATCCGGGCCTCGTACTACCTCGTACCGGCCCTGCTCGGCGCGTACGGGCGAGCCAGGCTGCCCTGGCCGGGCGGCTGCCGGATCGGTGAACGCGGGATGGAGCAGCACTTCAAGGTCTACGAGCGCTTCGGTGACCGCACAACGATCGATGGCCGCGGCTACCTCGTGGAAGCAGCCACTGGTGGGACCGGAACCGTGTCCGTGGTGCTGCCCTTCCGCTCTCGTGGGGCGACCGTCGCTGCCCTCCTGCGCGCGGTCGTAGCCGGCCGGCCCCTGCGCCTTGGCCACCCCAATCTCTCGCCTGAAGTGATCAGCGTCGTAGAGGCGTTGCAGGTGGCGGGATGGGAGTGCCGGGTCAGTGAGTCGGTCCTTACGCTGTCACCACCCACTTCCGTCCCGACGGAGACCACCGTCTGGTCGGTGCCCGGCGACAAGGTCGAAGCCGGGACCCTGGCCTGTGCGGTCGCGGCGACCGGCGGGGACGCACGCATCTGTGGCGTACGCGGCGACGACGTCGCTCCCCTGGTCTCCGCCTTGGACTGGCTCGGAGTCCCCGCCGACGCCGAGGGCGATGCTCTCACCGTCCGGGCCCACGACGCCGAGCCGACCGGGCGATCGCTGCGCGCCATCGCCTCCCTCTCCCCCGACGGATTGGATGCCGACTTCGAACCATCGCTGATGGCCCTCGCCCTCGGACTGCCCGGCACTCACCTGTTCGCCGACACCATCAACCCCGGCCGTCACGGCAACCTGCTCCCCCAGCTCGCCCGCCTCGGCGCCGAGATCCACGAGCTCTCGCCCACCGAATGCCGCCTCACCGGACCGCAGCAGCTGACCGGCGCCGGCGTGGAGGCCACCGACATCCGCACGGGCTCGGCCCTGCTCATCGCCGGCCTCACAGCGAGCGGTGTCACCACCCTCGGCGGCCTCGAACAGCTCCGGCGCGGCCACGCCGACCTGCCCACCAAACTGCACGCCCTGGGCGCCGACATCTGCGAGGTCACTCCATGACCCGGCAGCTCCAGCGAATCACCGCCACGACCGACGTCCACTCCTCCTTCGCCCAGGCCACTCCGATGCTCGCCTACCTCCACGCGGCCAGGGCCGAGAGCCTGGTCGTGGACTGCGGCGACTTCTTCGAAGGCACCGGCTTCTACCGCTTCGGCCAGGGTCAGATCGAGAGCGAGGTCCTCACAAGCCTGTACGACCTGCTCGCCCCCGGAAACCACGGCTGGCCGCACTACTTCGAACCGCAGCTACACGAGATGACCGTGTGCGCGAACGCAGCCGACGGCAGCGGCAGGCCGCTCTTCGACCGCGTGCGCATCGAGCACATCGGTGGCCGGCGAGTTGCCGTCACCGCGGTAATCGGCCTGCAAGCCTTCAACGCGATCCCTGCCAACCAACGCACCGGCCACCACGTCACCGACCCGGCCCAGGCCCTGCGCGAGGTGATGCTGGAGCACCATCACCGTGCCGACGCCTGGATGGTGCTGTCCCACTCGGGCTTCGAGGAGGACCTGAAGCTGGCCGCCGCCTGCTCGTTCGCGGACGTCATCTTCGCCGGGCACTGCCACAGCAACACCTACGGCCCCGTGCCCGTCGGCGACACCCTCGTCGTCAAGGGCCACGAACTCGGCGTCGGGTACGCCACCGCCGAGCCGGTCGGGGCCGGCTGGGCGGCCCGCGTAGGCGCCTTCCCCGACACCTCCGTAATCCCCGAGGACCTCGCCGTACTGCAGGAGAAGATCGCGCTCCTCAACAGCACCCTGGGAAGTCGGCTCGGCATCGTGAACGAGCCATATCTCAATACCCTGTTGGACCGACGCCTCCTCTTGGACGAGATCGCCACCCGCCTGCACACCGGCCTCGGAGCGGACGCGGTCATCCTCAACGAGACCGCTCTACGCCCCGTACCGCTGGGCGATGTCCTCACTCTCGGCGACTTGCTCGCCATCGAGCCCTTCGGCAACCAGCTCGTCCACGCCTTCTTCCCCGACGATCAGTCCGAGGACCACGCCAAGCTGCTCGCTCATCTCGTCGAACACGTCGGCCCCTTGGCAGTCGCGCCCATGCCCCTTCCACCCACAGCGCGCATAGTGCTGACCACCGACTACATCGCCGACACCTATCTCGGCGGCCGCACTCATCAAGCCGGACTGCGTCTGGGCCAGGCGGTGCGCAGCGTCCTGGCGGCCCCGTTCACTGACTCTGCCGACGCTCTCCAAGGGGGCGCTCAATGATCCTCACCGGGCCCGAGATCAACACGGCCGTTGCCGATGGACGCCTTCGCATCACCCCGTTCGACCCGGAGCAGACGAACCCCAACAGCTACAACGTCCGCCTGGGCGCTACCCTGCTGACGTACGCCACCAAGGTCATCGACGCCCACCATGCCAACCCCACGCACACGATCCGAATCGACACGGACGGATACGTCCTCCAGCCCGGCGAGCTGTACCTCGGCCACACCGTCGAGGAGGTCGGCTCGGACCTCTTCATCCCACTGCTCTTCGGCCGCTCCTCGGTCGGACGGCTGGGGTTATTCGTCGAGATCACCGCCCCTATCGGTGACATCGGCTTCCACGGCCAGTGGACTTTGATGCTGTCCCCCATCCGCCCTCTGCGGGTGTACGCGGGCATGAAGATCGGGCAGATCATGTTCTTCGTCTCCACCGGGGACGTCGAGCTGTACCGAGGCAAGTACCAGGGCGCCGCCGGCCCTCAGCCTTCCTGCTACTGGCGGGATGCGGCACACGCCCAGGCGGTCGCCCCGTGATCCTCACCGGCCCCGCCATCGCCGCCGCCGTCAGCGCGGGCGAAATCACTATCGCGCCCTACGACCCGGCACGTCTGTCCCCCAACGCCTACGACTGGCGGCTGGGCGACACGATCCGCATCTGCGACGGCGACCTGGACGCCGCCGCCCCCACCACGTTCACCGAACTGGTCATCCCTGCCTCTGGATTGGTCCTGCAGCCCGGGATGCTCTACCTCGGCGTCACGTTGGAGAGGACCGGCTCGGAAACGTACGCACAGCTCCTCAACGGCAACCGCACCATCGGCGCCCTCGGCATCTGGGTCCACGTCTCCGCCCCACTCGGCCACCAGGGCCACGCGATCCGCTGGACCTTGGAAATCCGCGCCGCCAAACCCGCCCGTGTCTATCCGGGAATGACCTTCGGCAAGCTCGTCTTCCTCACCGCCCTCGGCACCCCGGCCAGCTACCAGCGACAGCGCGCCAAGTACGCCACCACGCACGGCATCGACATCTCCCGCCTGTACGAAGAGATCCCCCAAGGAGCGCTGTGAGCCCCCTCGTCCGCCCGGCCGCGGGGCCGCTGGCCGCCACCTTCCTCGACCTTCCAGCCGGAAGCCCCGGCGGCAGCGTCGAACTCTTCCTCGACCTGTACACCGGCGACAAGCCCCTCATCCCCGCACGGGCCTTCATGCTGGCCCCCACCCGCCCCAAAGCCCACCTTCCCGCCGGGCTCGACCTGCTGACGGTCGCCGGCAAGTGCTTGGAGGGCGCCGCCTTCGGCCACTACGTCGCGGCCCTGCGACGGGCGCTGGTGACCGCGATCGATCCAGCCCAGATCGGGGTACTGCACCTGCAGCACCTCACCTTCGGCGCCACGCCCGCCCTGCTCCGGGCTCTGCCCGCCCACCCCAGGATCGCCTTGGTCCACGGCACCGACCTGATCTTCGCCGAGGCCCACCGCGACCAGCTCCAAGTCCTGCGCGAGACTGCGAGGGCCGCCGACGTGATCGTGGTCCCCACCGGCGCGATGGCCGACCACCTTCTCAAGCTCGCCCCGCAGATCGACCGCCGCAAGCTCGTCTGCGTTCCGTGGGGCATCCCCGACCATCTGCTCACCGATCCGCCGGCGCGGCCCGCCCGCACCTCCACCAGCCACCTACGACTGCTCTACGCAGGCAGGCTGACCGCCGAGAAGGGCGCAGAGCGCCTGATCACGGGCCTGGCGCCCATTCCAGGAGTCGAGCTGAGCATCGCCGCCCCCAGAGCCCAGTTCCACGCCTTGGCCCCGCTCCTCCAACGGACCGGAGTGCGGGCCTGGTACCTCGGCTGGCTCCGCCGTCCACAGTTGTGGAAAGCCTTCGCCGAGCACGACGTCCTGGTCATGCCGTCCACCACCCTGGAAGCCATGGGCCTGGTCGCGCTGGAGGCCCAAGCATGCGGCCTGCCTGTCCTGTACCAACCCGTGCCCGGCCTCAACGAAGTCCTCGCCGCGTCCGGAGTGGCCACCGACTTCACCCATTCCGCCGCACTCGCCCGCGACCTCGACCGCCTACGGACCGCCCCCGGCCTGCTGCCCGCCCTGCGACAGACGGGCTACGCGAACGCCGCCCGCTACCCCCTCACCACCACCGCCCAGGCCCTGGCCGACCTCGGCCGCCAGCTCACCTGAGAAAGCCGCCGACCAGCCCCCGCATCCGACGTCCGACACGCCATTCCCCCACCGGCCCTGCCCTCGTCACTACGCTGATCCGGCGGATTGCCCACGGCGAACAGGGAGACCATGACGTACAGCACCGACCGCATTGAAGCCCTCCTGAACGAAGGCGTCCGCGACAAGATCTACCCCGGCGCCGTATGGGCAGTCGGTGACGCCACCGGCACCCGCGCCCACGGCGCCACCGGGGTCCTAGACCCCAACGAGCCGAACCTGCCGATGCAGCCCGCCACGGTCTTCGACGCCGCCAGCCTCACCAAGATCCTCGCTGTGTGGGCCTCGATCGGAGCCCTGTGGGAGGAAGGCAAGCTCGACCTCGACTCCCCGCTCAACACGTTCTGGTCCGAAGTCGACGCCCACCCTCTCGGGGCCGTGACCGCCCGCCACCTGCTGACCCACACTGCCGGCGTACCGCTCCGCGCCCAGCTCAAGAACCTCTACGGCACCGACCCCCAGGACATCCGCGACGGCGTCCTTCACGAGGCCCTGCACCGCCCGCCCGGCGAGGCTGTCGAGTACACCGACCGAGCCGCCCTCATCCTCGGATACCTCGCGGAACACCTTTCGGGTCAGCGCCTCGATCAACTTTCCACGCAGCGGAGCTGGCAGCCGCTGGGCATGGACTCCACCCGATTCGGTCCGCTGTCCGCCGAGATCGCCGCACAGTGCGCACCGACCGAACTCGACCAGGAGACCGACACCCACCTCAAGGGCGTCGCCCACGACTTCTCCGCCCGGCTCCTGGGCGGGGTGTGCGGCATCGCCGGCGCCTTCACCGTCCTCGATGACCTTGCCGTCTTCCTGCGCTACATGCTGGACACCTCAACCAGCCTGGGGCGAGCCGGATTCGGCCCCGAGTGGACCAGGCAGTCACTGACCGTACAGACCGGCACCTTGGAACCAGTGCGCGGGCTATTTTGGCACCCCGCCCCTGGCACGCACCCCGATGAGGACATCTGGGTCCACTACGGTTTCACCGGCACCGGCATGTGGATCTCACCCCACCAGGGGCGCTGGGCGGTACTCCTGACCAACAAGCTCTACTACACCCGTGACCGCCAGCCCCTGACCGAAATCCGTAACGCCTTCCGTGGCCTGGCCTTCCCCTGATCCCAGCGGGGATCGGTGCTCGGCACCGTACCTGCCTATTTGCCTTGGAACATCACCGGCAGCAACGTCGTCAATACCGCCAGACCAGCGCTGACTGTGCTGCGGTACAACCACGCACCCACCATGACAACAGCGCCCATAGCAAGCGGCATGGGCAAGTGCCACACCCGGATACCGAAGGCCACTGCCACCATCACACCAACCATCATCGCTAGGTTGAATGCCTCACGCCGACGCGCGGGTTCGACCAGCTCCGCACCGTCAAGAAGAGCTCCCACGAGCCCTTGGGCATAACGGTCACTGATCTTGAGTGAAAGTGCGGCAAGCTTTCGAGCGGCTTCCTTCCTGTCGAGGTCGAACCCCGCGTGAGCAGCTCGCAGGGCGGCAACAACCCCGCTCGCGTGAGCCCGCAGCCCGGGACGGCGCCATGACAGCGCCGGCACCGTGCCGCGCATCGACCGCGCGCCTCTGACCCGCATTACTGCGAACCGCAAAGACACACCATGCAGATCCGCGCGCATGTGCGGGGCGCGGGCAGTCTCAGCGCACTCGCCGATGAGGTCGGCCCAGCGCTGGACCCGTTCGAAGGTCATGCTGCGGAGTTCGAACGCGTCTGCTGCCCACACAGCCAGACGTCGTGCAGCCAGAAAGCTGGCTCCGACCAGCAGCACACCGTGCCCGAACGACACCCAACCTTCCCGGCTGGACAGAGACGCTTCGGGTGGGTCCCCGTATACCGCCTCTTGAACCCAAGCCGGCGTGTACGTCAGGACCAGGACCCGCAGTGCTCGGCCCACAAACGCCACCACGAAGTAGCCTATGGGGATCAGAACCGCCCACGTTTGCCAACGGGTCTCGTGGTGGGCACGCAGTGCGACCCGAACTGGTCCTGGAACCGGACCGATGCCCAAGTACTCGGCGTCCTCGCACAACTTACGTATCGCTGCGTTCGCCTTCTCTCGTTGTCGCAAGGCGAGTTGGGAACGAATGCGTCGGAACATGAGTTGAGGATGCCACCGCAAGGTGGGCCACGAAGCGGCAATGATCACGATCGTCACCCGGCCAGAGCCGGCACCTGACCCGGGACCGGTGGCACACCGGGTTCGTCGACGCGCTGGGCCACGGCGGGCTCCTCGGCCAGGTCGAGGGCCGCACCGTCGCCGACGTCCCGGCATGGGTGCCCACCACGCCGCTGACCTGGCGCAACAACCTCCGCCATGTCGCCATCGGCATGTCGGCCACCTACCGCGCCGCGATCCGCACCGGCCTGCCCGACGCCACCGTCGTGGTCGACCACTTCCACGTCGTCCAGCTCGCCAACAAGATGCTCTACATGGTCCGGCGTCGCACCACCGCCGAAACCCGCGGACGGCGCGGACGCGCCAGCGACCCGGAATGGAAGGCGAGACGGCGTCTGCTGCGCAACCGCGAGGACCTCACCGATGAGCAGTTCGCGAAGATGTAGAACCCGCTGCTGGCCAAGGGGAAGATCGGCCGCATCCTGCTGACGGCGTGGATCGCCAAGGAGTCCCTGCGCAACCTCCTCGCTCTGGCCCGCACTGGCGCCGACCGCCACCGCATCGGTCACGCGCAGTGGAAGTTTCTGACCCGGTGCGCGGACACCAATATCCCCGAAGTCCGCCAGCTCGCCGTCACCGTCGACCGTCTGCGAAGCGGATTCAGAACGCCCACACCTCTTGGTCCTCGAGGTGACTCGGTACCTCGTAGCCACGCGCAGCCGGATGGAATTGCAGAATTTGCCGCAACGTTACCACTGCTCGGTAGGCATTACGCATGAGCTTAATCTGCTCCTTGAACAGCGTAATGTCGTACTCGTCGGGCCTGATCGAGTGGGCATTCGGGTTCCGCTTCTTGCGGACATCCTTCAGCGTCTTGATGGCGTGCTCGATGAGTTCAGTATCCGAGGTCCTGAACTTCAGCTTGATCCACTCATCAAGAATTCGGATGGTTCCGCGTTGCGTGACGACAATGCGGCCCTTCTTGTCTGGCAGTTCATCCTCGTAAGGAACCTCGTTCTGGAAGAAGTCCCGGTTGATGTTGTCTGAGAGCATCTTATCGAGGACGCCAGCAAAGTTAGCCAGCTCGCGACCCGTTGGACGGATGAGGTAGCCGAAGTCATTCGGTCGGTTCTCGATATAGGTGTTCCGGAAGAGTGCTGGCCGCCCGATGTGCTGACAGAGAGCGTTGACCTGCTCCATCTCCTCCAGGAATGCCCTGAAGAGCGAAAGCTTCTCGTGCCACTCTCCCAGGATGCTCGACCGCCAGTAATCCGGGTGCGGAACAAACTTGTCCCTGTCGTCTTCCTGCTTGGCCTTCCAAATCTGCTGATGTTCGGGCGAAAGCGATGACAAGTACCGGCGAAACACGACGACGCCCCATCCGTGGTCCTTCGATAGTGCTAGGCCGAACGACTGGAGTAGCACCTGATCCCGCTCCGCCATCGTCGACTGACCAAAGTGGTCGTCGTGGATACTGATCATGCCGCTGATGTCGAAGTTGTAGTAGTAGCGAGGATCGTTACGGTACGACTCCAGGATTGAGAGATCGAAGAAGTGGTGCCCAAGGGTGGGATGTCCGAGTGCGAGTTCAAGGCTGTACGGCCGGCTTCGGTATGCCTCTCGGTCCACAACTTTTTCAAGATGTCCTACCGTGGGGTAGAGACACGCTCCAGCCAAATCATTGGTTGCCAGCTTTTCAAGCTGCTGCTCTCGCGGTTCCGGCTCGAACGCCAAGATATGCGGATTGGGATGCCGGTCACCGTAGTTGACGTAAAGAGCACCTGCCTCGATCAGCGGGCGCAGGAGCGCTCGTAGACCGTCCGTGTCCATGTCGAGGGCATGTACGGGCAGACCATTGAAATCGAGTGACTTCATGTAGAAGTCGGTGGCCAGATTCAGAAGATGTTCTGAGGCCGCCTTCTCGCCGGACGATGACTTCCGAAGAATTTTCGAGAAGGCAGATATTGCCGATCTGAAGATCACGGGCACCTCAAGCGTTGGCGCGCAGGCAGAGCCGTCCAAGAGATGACGGCCCGCGGAAATTCTACTGCGCCAGAGGCGGCACGATGCCAGCGTATTTTCAGGAGGCTGAGGTTGGAGCGCCGCCACTGTCTGCGTCTCCCGGTGCCTCCAGCCCCGCCGGATCCACACCGAGCGCCTCGGCCAACTTCAGGATGCTGTGCAGGCTCACGTTGCGCTGACCGCGCTCGACTTTCCCAATGAACGTCCAGTGCAAGTTGCCGTGAACGGCAAGGCACAGAACATCCGCCGCAGTGTCCGCAAGGAGGGCCAGGTCTTCACCGTGAGCCTCGGGGCGACGTGAAGACCGGGGAGTCGGTCATCGTGTCGTCTACCTGCCGTGTGCTCGTCCAACAGCACGGACACGGCCTGCACCTCGACCTCGCCCAGCCGGCCAAGGACTTCAGGGCTGAGCTTTGGTACGGCGATTGCGGTATCCGCTACATGAACGTCTTGGGCTACCTCTCTGGTCCTCGTCAGCCGCGGTACACGCAGCTCGCCGCATCGGATTCGTCACCGAACGTCGAAGTTGCCTACGAGTGGTGGACGTTCCCCAAGGGTGGCGTGGCGCTCTCTTGGGTGTTGGAGCGGGAGATGCGCACGGTCACCAGTCGACAGAAGTGATCACAATCAGTCAGAAGGAAGGGTGGTCTACTCCTTTTGTCTGCCCCAAGCCTGACGGAGCGTGAGGGACTGTCAGTCCGTGGGGCTACTGTGTGCTTGGCGACCGAAGTTCCAGACGTGCAGCGGTCGTTGAGTGCTGCACGTTGTTCTCTGAGACCCTGAAGGGGTTCATGTGGCCTACCGCAACAAGACCTACGTCGCTTTCGCCAGCGAGGACATCCGCTCCTACTACCTGATGAAGGCGTGGCGCGAGAACGAGCACATCGAGTTCGATTTCTTCGACGCGCACGACATCAATACGGCGTTGGACACAAGCCAGCCGGAAACGATCCGTCGTCGCCTTGGCGAGCGGCTCTCAAACACTAAGCAGACCGTCGTGCTCTTGAGTGGTACCACCAAGCCGAAGGCCGGCAGGTCGTCGAGCTTCCTGTACTACGAGATCGAGGCGATCAAGCGGCGTAACCTGCCGGTGGTCTTTGTTAATCTCGATCAGGCACGGACTGTTCAGTCCGCTAAGATCCCGACCACTCTGGCAGATCACTACTCGATGAACGTGTCCTTCCAGCCCGCAATTATTAAGTACGCCCTGGATGACTACGTGGAGAGCTTCAACAAAAACCTGGTTGCTGCTAGCCCCCTTACGGGGCCTTACCAGTACAAGGCGCACGTCTACACCGACCTTGGATTGTAAGCAGTGCGACACAGTTTCAGATTGCTGTTTGGCACCCAACGCGGACTTTCGCTTCTCGCTCGAAACGCGTTGGGTGCCTTCGGTTTGGCCTCCGGCCTCCTGCAAGTGGCGCTGGCCCTGTGGGCAAGCATCAAGCTTACGAGCCACGATCGGTGGGTGCTGCTGCTTTCGTTGCTGGGATTCTCGCTTGTGTTCGGTCTTATCCGCGCGTGGCCGCGGCGTGAGGCAAGCCGAGAGTTTGGCAGCCCAGACATCACGGTGCGGGTTATGGTCGGAGACCTCTTTGAGCAGCAAACGCATCTCGTGATTGGTTTTAATGATCTCTTTGACACCGACACGACGAACAATGTGGTGATCAACCAGACGAGCGTCCAAGGTCAGTTCCAGGATCGAATCTACGGAAACGATCTGGTGCGACTCGATGCCGAGCTGGCGGCCACGCTCGCATCGGAGGTTGTCACCGAGACCGAAGACGTCTCGGTCAAGCCTGTCGGGAAGCGTGATCGCTATCCGATCGGTACCGTTGCCGTACTCGGTGATCCTGCTCGGCATTTTTTCTGCGTTGCTTATTCCAAAATGGAGAACAACCTCATTGCTAACTCGAACGTAGACTTCTTGTGGCAGAGCCTTGGAGCCGTGTGGGAAGCCGCCTACGTCCGAGGTCAGCGAAAAGAGATTTCGATCCCGATTGTTGGATCCGAGCTGGCGCGCGTCGCTTGCCTCAATCGAGAGAGTCTGCTCAAGATGATTCTGCTATCTTTTGTGGCTCGCTCACGACAAAGCGTCATTTGCAAGCAACTCACTATTGTTATCCACCCCAAGGACTACTACCACATCAACATGCTAGAGGTGGCGGCTTTCTTGAGGACTTTGTAGCCGCTCTAGCATTGAAATATTGGCTACGTGCGTCGGGTCAGTCCTTACGGCGTGGTAGCGGCTCGCCGTGCGCATTCCGTTGACGGATGTGGCGGGGTCACCCCGCCAGCACAATGGCGTGTGGCGACGGTGCGAGCCGTGCCCGGTAGCGGCGGATCCCCCAGCTGCGGTGCTCCAGCTCTGCCGCCACCAGCACCTCGGCCGTGTTCAGTCGGTCGGGCACGAGTTCCACCAGCGCGGCCACCGGGTGGTCGCCGACCAACGGGAAGCTCTTGACTCGGCGAAACTCCCACTGCGGGTTCGGCTGGGACGCGCCGTGGCCGCGGACGATCCACTCGTCCCTCTCCGACCCCGCGCCGGGTGGCTTCTCCACGCCCACGTCCAGCACACCTGCCTTGACCGTGAAGTTCATGCCCATGCCGGAGCCGACGACCGGGCGGGTGCGCTCGCCGGGGTCGATCAGCCGCGCGACGGGCCGTGCCTGGCCGTCCGGCGTGGACAGTGCCACCCCCAGGGAGGCGTGGCGGAACGCGCCTTTGCCGGTCGGTGTCTCCGGACGGAACGAGCACACCATCAGCAGCTGCCGGAACTCGCGTTCGGACGTTGCCTTGACGTAGGACACCCACTCTGCGGGCACGCCCTCGTGGTCGGCAGGCAGCACGTCCCAGCCGAACGTGAGCCTGCCGCGCAGCGGCTCGTCGTCGGCTGGGCTGCCGAGCGTGCGCTCCGGCACGAGCTCGACATCGTGCAACCGGACCTCGGTCATGCAACGGCTCCCTTGCTCCGACCATGCAGGTAGGTGAACGCTCCCCAGTCACGGTAGTGGGGATGCCGAGCACGGGTGGCGAGTTGGGCCTGGCGGAAGGCGGGCTCCGGGTCCGTGCCGTGCGCGATCCGTTGGTGCATGTGGTGGTAGAAGTACGTGGCCGGCTCCGGGCGTACGGGCCACAGACACCCGACGACAGCCTGCGCGCCAGCGGTGATCAGTGCCGACGGGATGCCACGGACGTTGTCCGCGCGGTCGAACCGGCCCAGCGCGGACTCGCACGCGGCGAGCGTGACCAGGCGGACACCGCGCAGGTCGGCCTCCAGGAAGTCGTAAGCGAAGACCCGGCCGTCGTCGTCACGGTCCGGGGTGAGGTAGAGGCAGTGCAGCCACGGCGCGTCCTGGTCCAGCGTCCCGTGTACGGCGATGTGGACCACGTCCGCCGTGGAGAGCTCCGCGAGCAGCCTGTCGCGCGTGGCCGCAGGCCCGGTGACGGCTTCCGTTCGGACCGCGCCGGCAACCTTCCGCGCGTGCTCCTCCAGCGCAGGTTCGGCGGGCAGCCCGTAGGGCACGCCGCCGTCGGTGGAGGCCAGCACCGCAGTGCGGCGCGGCCGTACGGGGCCTGCGGCGGGTGTCAGGGCTTCGAGGCCGGCGATGGTGGTGACCGTCCAGTCGTCGGCGATCATCCGGTCCCCGGTGCGGCACAGCGGTAGCGGCAGGTAGTGCAGCGCGCCGTGCGGCCAGGCCAGGATCCGGTCCTTGCCCTGGGCCCGCCAGTTGTCCCACAGTTCGTCGGCGCCGAGTGGTATGTCGCCCGGCTGCCGCAGCAGTCGGCTGCCTTCCGGCGTCACGTCGCCGAACAGCGGGTCGCGTTCGACCTCGATCCGGATCGCCTCGACCCGGTCCGCCACCGGATGCCGGTCGTTGTTCTCGTCCGCGCCGTCGCCCAAGTGCACGACGAGCGCCCGGCGCTGCCTGGTGACCGCGAGAAGCACGGCCGCGCCGCTCACAGCGGCGGGCAGGAACCAAGTGAGCAGTACGGTCCGGTCGTCCAGCAACTCGTGCGTCTTCGCCCAGAGGCGCTGGTCATCGATGAGCGGTGCCGAGCGGCGGCTCAGCTCGTCGTCGATGAGCGACGAGATGTGCCATCGCAGGTTTCGTGCGATCTGCTGGGTGTCGTGGCCGCCGGGACGGCCGTCGGAGTCCAGTGCGTTCAGCAGGTGCGGCGACGCGCCGGACGCACCGTGGGAGGCGCCAGGTTCCTCCAGGTCGCGCAGCTTGCCGAGAAAGTGCTGGATGTGCGCGGGCAGCGCGAGCGGACCGTCGATCCGCCACCATGCGCCCAGCTCCGGTCCCTTGCCCGCCTGGTGCAGACCGAGCATCAGCCCCACCGGCAGCGCCTCGGCTTCCGCGGTGAGCTGCCAGACCGCCGAGTGCACCAGGTCGCGCAGTATCCCGCCGAGTTCGGGCGCGCGGCTCGTGTCGAAGTTCGGCACGTTCACGGTGATCGCGGACAGCGCTGCCTTGAGTTCTTCGCCGTGGAGGTTGCCCATCCGCTGCACGAACGGCACCAGGCTCGCCCGCGCCAGTTCCTCGAAGCCGAGCGAGGCGTAGCCGAGTGCCGCGTACGCGTAGTAACCCCAAGGGAACGGGACAGGGCCGGAGACCGGCTCGCCCGCCTGGGCCGACTGGTGGTACAGGTCGGCCGTCAACAGCCTGGCCTCTGCGCTCCGTACGTCGCCCGCCTGCCGCAGGAGGGTGAGCCCCAGCGCCGGCTGCCGCAGGTCGCGGGCGTGTGCGGCCGTATGCAGCAGCGCCGCCGACCGCTGCGTCGGGGTCCAGGACTGCGCGGATTGCGGGAGGGACGCCGCGAGCGGCTGGCCGGGACCCGGGCAGTCGGTGGGGTCGTCGGGCAGCACGTGGAGCCGTGCCTCAGTCAACTGTCTGCGGTGTGCGGGGTCCCAGCGGACGCCGAGCTGCTCTGCCCAGTCCAGCACGGTGCGCAGCAGCGGCCGGTCGGCGCGTTCCCGGGCCAGGTTGACGCCCTGGCTGATCACCTTCGCGGTTACGTTGCTGCCATGGGCGGCGACGAAATCGGCCAAGGGCGACCCGAACACCGCCCTGGGCAACCCGTCGGCCAGGGCCGGGGGAATCCCGTCCATCACCCTGAGCAGGAACAGGGCGACATCCAGATCGTCGGCGGTCGACGAGTCGAGCCACGCCGACAGCGCGGCGTCGGCGGTATCCCGGTGGACTCCCTCCTCGTTCGCAAGGATCTGCGCCAACGACGCCAGGAGCCGGGTCTTTCGCGTCCCACCCTCCAGTTCCAGAGCGCGCATCACCAGGTGTCCCGCCTCCGCCACCAGACGGTGGGACTCGACCTGGAAGGGCTCCTCGCCGGTGAACCACGTGCGGTACAGGTCCGCTTCCAGCCGAGCGGACCAGATGGTACGTATCCCGCGGGCGTAGTGGTCGGCGGCGAAGTCCTCCACTCCTCGGGTGGCCATCCGCAACCGGGCGGCGGCCAGCAACGCCGCTTCCAGTTCGGCGGGATCGCTCAGCTCGTCGATCAGCCGTGACACCACCGCGTCGGCTTCCTCGAACACTGCGCGATCGCACCGGTCCGCCACCAGGTGGACGGCCGACTCGACAGTACGGAGCGCCGCGTCCCGCCAGGCGGCCTCCGCCCCACAGGCGTCGGCGACCTCGGCGACCAGCCTCCAGTAGGCGTACATGAGCTCGACCAGACCGCGGTGGTCGTGGAACTCGTCCCGGAACAGTAGTTCCACCATCGCCTCGGCTGGCAGCGCTTGGTCCGCGTGTTCCGCCAAGGCTTGTCGCGTCTGCTCCAGTTCGCGCGCCTGTTCCTTCGCCTGGGACAGCGAAAGGATCCGATCGCACACGTAATGTGCAAGCTCCATCAGCGTGCCGAGAGGGTCGATGAAGAACCTGACCGTCGGCACGCCATCCTCCTCATCACGCGATTCGTAGGCCGGTTCCCCGAAGCGCACGGGGCCGGCACACACCATCCCCTGCCGCGTTTCGAAGTCGAGCGCGCCGATCGGATCGTCCATAGCAGGCAGCACGTGGGAGACGACCAGCATGACCGAACCCGAGGCGATCGCCCTCTCCCGCCAGCCCGGCGGCTCTTCCAGCCGGAGGTCATGCACAAAGTACGCGCCGTCTGGGCTGAAGACGGACAGCACGCCTCCGTCATCCTGCGTGACACACCACCTGTGATCGACAGGGTGCCCGAAGGGCAGTTCGTTCAGCGAGAGGAGCGCCGGGAGGCCCCACCAGCTGTTCGCGCGGGTGAACAGGCTGCCTCCGGCCCCGTCACCGGCGGTGAACGGGCTGATGCCGGCCAGTCCTACCGCCAGTCCAGCATGCCGGACACCGTCCACCTCCACCATGAACGCCCAACCAGTGATGTCCCGCGACAGCCTCACGCCGTTCCCCCCGCGCCAACCGGTCATCAACCGATTCAACAATGCCACGACCCCGGTCAGACCCGTTCGTTCCCCGGACCCAGGATGAAATCTTGAGTGCGGCAGCATGCTTGCCAATGCCCGAGCACTCGGCCGCGTACTTAATCGCCGATACCGGCAGACATCTGTCGTGGTCCGCCTGGAGGGCCACCTCGTAGGCATCCGAGCAGTACCGGCATCCGCCGTCTCTCACAACGCGAGCACTCCGCGCTTCGAGTATCAAGCCGGACGTCCGGTTTGCACCGTAACCGGTCATCATTCGTCGTGGACTCAACCCTCCGTTCGCATACGCGCAGCACCTCGGATGTAAGCCGGTGCCGGCATCGTCCCCAGCCTCTCCGCAGTGCCTCTCACCTGCTTAGAGGCACCTGACGGAACGCTGTGAAGCGCCCCCATTCAGCCCCTTCGCACGTACGCGAACAACCGATTCAACGACGTACGCGACGCCGAATCCGTGAAACAAATCCGGTCATCCTGCCGGGGGCTCATTGTTGTGCTCTCAACCGACCCTCATCCTGGAACGTTCGTCAGCGGCCGAGAGGAGAACGGTGAACGATCCGCGACGCCATGCGAGTGACCCCGATGTCATCGGGCAAACAGCAGGGCTGGTCAACTTCCTACGCGACATAGTCCACAGCAGCCACCAGCGACAGCGTGACGACCGCAGCCGTGAACGTCTGTGGCTGGCCAGGCTGCCGGAGCCCGTCCGCAGGCCGGCACCGCGCCCTGACGGCGTGCTGCTGACACTCGACCACGTGCCGCAGAGTGCGCCGCCCGACCTGCCTGACTCTCTCGACGGCTGGGTTGAGCCGACGAGTCGCCTGGACCCCGACGGGGGCGATCCGCCTCTTGCGGAGGAAGGGCCGGGAGGCGAACTGGTGCGCGTAGCGGACGACAGGGAACCGCCGACGGAGAAAGACACCCTGCGCCGTGAAGAGGCCGGTGACGTGCTGCGAGCCTACGGAACGTGGCTGGATCGCTGGCGCCGGTGGGCGGCGCGGGAGCGCGCGGAACGACCGCTCCGCGAACTCTACGACCGGCTGTACGCGTGGCACCAGAAGCTGGCCCGGGAAGACGACCAGACAGAACTCGTCTTGGGCATAGGGCTTTTGACATGGGCCACCTCGGACGGTGACGTAGTGCACCGCCATTTGTTCACCCATCGGGTAGAGACATCAGTGGATCGCCGCACGGCGCGGCTTATGGTGCAATTGTCGCCGGAGAGCGCCCTGCGTCTCGAAGACCAGGACTTCCTGGACAGTGATGATGGGTGGGTACGCGAGCGCGGGGCCGCTCTCTCGGAGGAGATCACGGCTCGCGGGATGGACCCGCTGGGGCCCGAGACGCTGGAGCAGCTCGCGCAGTGGCAGGAGCGGGCGACCACTCGGCCCATGGGCTTCAGCGCAGCGTGGGAGCCACCCCGCGCACCGGAACTGGGGGCGCGTCTCACCTACGCGCCGGCTTTGGTTCTGCGCCCGCGCAACCTCAACTCGCTGCTGCGGTTCTACGACCAGATCGCCGAAACAGTGGCCTCGGAGAGCCGGGCACCGCTCGGCCTGGCTCAGATGGCCATGACGATCGAAAGCGCCGACCGCTCCGCCTGGGACGGGGCCCAGAGGGCGCCGCTCTTCGGTGACGATCCCCTTTTCCCGGGCAAGACGAATGCTCAGCAGCGCAGCGTGCTGGGGCGCCTGGAGCACGACACCGGTGTGGTGGTCCAAGGGCCGCCGGGGACGGGCAAGACCCACACAATCGCCAACCTTGTCTCGGCACTGCTCGCACAGGGCCAGCGGGTACTCGTCACCAGCGCCCGCGACCAGCCGCTTACCGTGTTGCGGGACAAACTTCCCCAACCTGTAAGGGACTTGTGCGTCCTGCTGCTCAGCTCCACTCGCCACGACGGCGCGAGCGAGGGTGAACTGGAGCGCACCATCAACGCGCTCACCGACCAGGTGGCCGCCAGCGACCCCGCCGAACTACGTGCTGAGATCCGCCGCCTCACCGGCGAGCGGGACGAGGCACGGGGACGGATCGAGACGCTCACGGAGCAAGTGATCTCGCTCCGGGAGACCGAGTACCGGCATCGGAGCGTGGCACCGGGATACGCAGGAACACTCGCCGAGATCGTGGAACGGGTCCAAGCCTGTGCCGAAGAGTTCGGATGGATCGGCCGCCTGCCCGACACCGCCGAGGACGTCCCGCCGCTGGCCTCCGAGCAGGCCCACGAACTGCTCATCCTGCTGCGTGACGGCGCGGGTGAACCGCGGGCTGGCGGCGTGCTCCCCGTGCCTGGCGATCTTCCTTCGCCCCGACAAGTCGCGGACATATTCGCAGCCAGCCGCCTCAGTGATGAGGGGTTGACCGCAGAGTCCGTCGAGATCCGGAACGTACTCGCCCATCTCGACGTGTCCGTGACCACCGAACTGGCTTCGCTGCTCGATGCCTGCGAGACAGCCCTTCATCACCTCGGAATGCCCGCCGACGCCACACGCTGGGATCCCGGTTCCTGGATCACCCGGGCGCTGACGGACCGGCTCTGCCGGTCCGACCTCGGACTATGGCAGCGGGTGGCAGCCGTCACCGACGACATCCGCGAGGTCGCGGGGGACGTGGATGCACTGGGTCTGCGCCTGGTGACCATGCCCGAGGACCTGACCGCCCAGAAGGCAGGCCAGCTGACAACCGCCGGTGTCGCTCTCCGGGATCACCTGGCCACAGGCAAGACCCTGCGGTCCCGGTTCCCGGGCAAAGTGCAGAAGAACGCCCAGGAGTTGCTGGACTGCTGCACTGTCGACGGCCGTACACCGCAAACGACTGAGGATCTGGACGCCGTGCTGGCACACCTCCGGGCGCACTCCGCGCTCGCCGGCGCGGCCACGCGCTGGCAGCAGGTGAACGCCGCCATTCCGCCGGGGGACGTGGAGGTGCGGCTCGCCGAACTGACCGCACGCGCCGAACGCCTTGAGTACATACAGGCATTCGGCTCGGTACGGGACCGCGTCGACGCGCTTCTCGTGCGTCACGGGATACGGCTGACGATCGCCTCCTGCCAGGCGTGGCAGGACTTCAACGCCGCTGTCGCCGCTCTCCGTGACCGACGGGCCGCCGACGAGGCCGTTGCGCAGCTGGCCGCGTGGGACGAACTCCTTCGTATCCCCGCCAGCGGCACGCAGCTCGCCACGGAGTCGATGGCTCTGGTCCAGGCTCTCCGCGACCAGGACGTGGAGGCTTATGCCGAGGCCCTGGAGGCATTGGAGGCCGCACACCGGCGGGAGCACCGTACGCGTCGATGCGCCGAACTTCTTGGCGCCCTGCGCGTCGGCCACTCCCTGCTCGCGGGCCGCCTCCTCGACAACGCGGACGACCCCGACTGGGAGGAGCGGCTGGGCTCCCTGGAGCGGGCATGGGCGTGGGCGAAAGCGTCGCAGTTCCTGGACAGGCAGCGCACACCCGGTCTGGAGCGCAAGCTCGAAGGTGATCTGAGTGAGCACGAAGACCGGTTGGAGCAGGTAACCGGTGAACTCGCCGCGGCATGGGGTCGGTTGCACTGCCTGGAGCGGATGACTCAGCAACAGCGCTCGGCGCTCCAGGCGTACCGGACCCACATGGCGTCCCTCGGCAAGGGCAAGGGGAAGAACACGGGCCTCTTCAGAGCCGCGGCACGCGATGCGATGTCCGTGGCCCAGGACGCGGTGCCCGCGTGGGTCATGCCCATCCCCCAGGTCGCCGAAATGGTGCAGGCGAGGCGGGATGCCTTCGACGTCGTCATCGTGGACGAGGCCAGTCAGGCGGGCATGGATGCTCTGTTCCTCCTGTGGCTGGCTCCCCGCGTGATCGTCGTCGGTGACGACAAACAGTGCGCGCCTGCCCTCACCCGCAACGGCCGCCATCAAGCTATCCAGGACAAGCTGGCCGCCCATCTACCGGATATGCCCAGCCGACTGCGCCAGCTCTACACGCCGCACACCAATCTGTACCAGCTGCTGTCCACCTTCTTCCCGCAGGTGATCCGCCTCGAAGAGCACTTCCGCTGTGTGCCGGAGATCATCAACTGGTCTTCCAGCACGTTCTACAACAACAAACTCCTACCCCTGCGCCAGTACGGCGCCGATCGGCTGGACCCGCTGCGTACCCACTTCGTCGAGGGCGCCGTGGTCGCGGGCCGCGAAAGCCGTGTCCACAACCCCAAGGAGGCCGAGGCGATCGTCGACTGCCTGGCCCGTCTGGCCGAGGACCCCTCCTACCAGGACAAGACCATGGGCGTGATCGTGCTCCAGGGCTTCGGGCAGATCAAACTCTTGGAGTCCCTCATCGAACGGCTGCCGGCCCCCGTGCGCGAGCGACACCGGATCCGTGTCGGCAACGCGGCCTCGTTCCAGGGCGACGAGCGTCACGTGATCCTGCTGTCCATGGTCGTGACGAACCCGCCGCGCGCAGCGGGCGGGAACAAGAGCGAGCAGCAGGCGTACAACGTCGCCGCCAGCAGGGCCCAGGATCAGATGTGGCTCTTCTACTCGGTCCCACCGGACCGTCTCAAGCCGCACGACCTACGGCTCAACCTCTTGACGTACATGGAAAACCCACCCGCCGCGTTGGAAGCCGCCGACGACATCGGACCGGTGCTGCCGGACGTCCGCAGGGCTCCCTTCGACTCGCTCTTCGAACAGCAGGTGTATCTGAAGATCAAGGAGCGGGGCTACCACGTGATCCCGCAGTTCCCGGCCGGCAGCAAGCGCATCGACTTGGTGGTCGTGGGGGCACGCGGCCGTCTCGCCGTGGAGTGCGATGGTGACGCCTTCCACCACGCCACGCGAGAGCAGATCGAGAACGATCAGCGGCGGGACCGCGAACTGAAGCGCGTGGGCTGGGAGTTCTGGCGAGTACGGGAGAGCGAGTTCCGCTTCGATCCCGGCGCAGCGCTCGACGGCCTCTGGGAGGAACTCGACCGGCAGGAGATCCGCCCCGCCAGCTACGCACGCTCCGCTGCAGCCGCCCAGGCAGCCAGCTCCCAGCCCGAGTGGAAGCCGCTCGACCTCTCCTCGGACGACGGGCTCACCGACGGCGAGGACACCGGGGACGAACAGATCGACGACCGAATCGACGACGACACCGCAGAGGACGACGCAGCATGACGCAGGAAGCCGTTCTGGGCCCACTCGACGGCAACACCTTGAAGGAGCTGGCCCGGGTCATCTGCGGTGACGACCACCTCTATTACCGCAGAGGCTTCGAGATCGCCCAGTTCCTGGAGAACGCCGGGTGGCTCGATGTGCCCGAGTACGACGGCGAGTACCGAGGCGAGTGGACTCTCCAGCTCCTCACTGCTCGTCGTGATAACCCCACGGAGCTGGAGAAGATACTGGTCAGACTCGCGGACGCACGCGAGTACCTCGCCGAACCCGGTGTCCTCGCGACCGTCGTCAACGCGGTCAACACCTTCCTCGTCCACGAAGGTTTCCGTCTGGAGAATCCGGGCGGCCGACCCAGGATCGTTGTCTGCGACCCGGCTCTGGCGCACCCGGGCCAGCAGGCACCGGTCGAGCTCAAGGCGACAATGGCCGAGATCATCCGTGAACCACGGATGGCCAAGCTGCTCCAGCGCCGACTGGACGAAGCACGCACCTGCTTCGCCAACGGCGCTCACGTCGCAGCCATCATCATGCTGGGCAGCCTCCTCGAAGGCGTCCTGCTCACGGTGATCGAGGAACGCGACGCCTCCCTGCTGAGCAACAAAGACCCCAATTTCATCGGCCTCAAGGCCCTCATTGACATCTGCCACCAGGCGGGCTGGATCGACATCGACATGGAGCGCTTCAGCCAGGCCGTTTGTAAGTACCGGAATTTCGTCCACCCACGGCGTGAGTTCCGCGAGGCGCACACTCCCGACCGCGACACGCTCACCGTGTCCTGGTACGTCGTGAACGGCGCCCTCAACGACCTCGCGGCCAGCCAGCCTGAAGCCGACGCATAGGCCACCACGCAAGAAATCTGCGGCGTGGTTGCCGGGCCGCAAGTGCTCAATCCAGGCATATCGGATCACGAGGGGGAGCAGATTGAAGATCACGGCAGAAGTGTTGAGGGACCTTGCGGAGCCATCCAACGTCGCGGTCCACTCGAACACGGAACTGGCCGGGGACGTGAGCATCGCGGCGGCGGACGACGACAAGCAAAGAGAGGAGAAGGAGCTCGATCGGCTGCGCCGCAAGCCCGGGTTGAACTCCATACCCGCAAAGGATCTTGGCCGACTCGCGCAACTCACACCCTGGGGTGTGCTGCACTCTTTTGGACGAGCGATCACCTTGGCACGACGCGGAGCGGGACGTGGCCTCGCCGAGCACTGGGGCTGCCTGAAGTACAACCAGGCTCTCACCGGGAACTCGGACTCTTTCATGGCGCTCTCCACCGAGGGCAAGGAGACCGCGGAGTACTACAAGGCACTTCAGTCGGGAGAACTCGGCACCGGTTTCGCGCTGGCGCTCGCTACACGGCTTCTGAGCAGGCGGTACCCGAACCACTTCGTCTCGATAGTGCCAGCTGACACAGCTCTGCGCGCAGGGTGGGCCCTGACCAGCAGAGACACAGGTCCGAAGTCGGGCTACCGATACCGACCGCAGTTCTTCGCCGAGGTATGGAAACCCGGCGAGCCCTCTCGCGTCTTCCCGATCGCGTGCAAAGGCAACCACAGCGGGCTCTCCGCCTCTCATACTCAGCTTGCCTCGGCTTCCGCCCACGCCGAGGCTGTGCACATCGGAGCCTGGGACGAGACACCGTGTCTGGTGTTCAGCACAGAACTCCCACTCGACGGCCCGCTGACGGTCCACACCCTGGAGGCCGGCGGAGAAGGAGGTTGGCTGGACGCCCCCGAGCGCGTTCTTGATCACGCGTTGGAGGACGAGAACGTGTATCCCGGCATCCAGCCACCCGCGCAAAGCGACAAGCCTGCGGAGCCCGAACCCGGCTATCACGTGAGTCCCGAACTGTACGGGTGGTTTAAACACGTGCTTGCCCGCACAGCTGCAGCCGGTCTTACCGCCTTCGCCGGAGACACAAATGCGACTATCCCGTACCTGACGAAACGACAAGGGCAACGACACTTCGCAGGCTTTACGCACGCGGCCACGGACAGCGTCCAGGACGCACGGCACCGGTTCTTCGGCATCGACTTCGTCGGCACCGACCACGTCTTCCGGCTCAACCGCAAGCGAGTCGAGGCATTCTCCGGAGTCGCGGAGGATCTCTTCCGCCGCCTTGAGGAAGGACGGGTGGAACAGTACCGCCGGGAAATCTACGCGCGCCGGTCCACTTGGCCACACGATGCCTGGGCCCCACGCTGGAACGGTCCCATCTCCATTCACCCTGACGGTTCTGTACTGGCAATGCGCCTACTGCGCGACTAGTCCACGTTGCACGCAGGCGTCGCTCGCTCTTCCATGAGCGCGGCTCGTGGGTCTGATTCGCTCCGTGGAACAGGCTCACGAGCACCGACACGGGGCCAATTCCTTGGCGCCCTCCAGGCTATGTCGCAGCCCGCAGAAGGCAATTAGGTGGAACAAAGCGAACAGGCGGTCCTCGGGCGGGAGGCACCTTCCTCCGGCTCTGTTCGATGTGGATGTCCTGGGACGGCGCAGCTCCGAGGTGCAGGGCGTGATGGGTTGTCAGCCTCCTCTGCCTCGGCCCCGCCGACTGCGCAAGCCAACGTGAGAACCCGTTGGCTCCGCCGCGAGCAGCCCCTGGCATCGTGTGACCCATGGGTGAACTGGTTGAGCGCGTCGACGAGCAGGACCAGGTGCTGGGAGTAGTTGACCGAGCTGAAGCGATTCGTCAGGGCTGGCTGCATCGCATCGCCACGATCGTGTGTCGCGATAAAGACGGACGGTTCCTTGTTCATCGCCGCCCGGACGATTCGTCCCGCTTTCCTGGTCAGTACAACTGGATGCTTGGCGGTGCCGCTGATGTCGGCGAATCGTACGAGGAGGCGGCAGCCCGGGAATTGTCGGAGGAACTAGGCGTTCATGCTGCCCCGCGCTTCTTGCTCAAATTTCTGTGCGCGGGGGCAATCAGTCCCTACTGGCTCGGGCTGCACGAGGTCGTCATCACGGCACCCGTCCGGCCTGGTGTCCAGGAAGTCGCCTGGCACGACTGGCTCACCGAGCCAGAGCTCGAGTCTCTCGTACGGCAGCAGAAGTTCGTCTCAGACGCCCGCGAGGCGTTCGATCGATACCGCGACCTGAGCCGGGCAGACGGTCCCCTGACTTAAGTCTGTTATCGGCTCACCACACTTGGTTCATGGGGATCAGCACCGTCGGTGTTCGTGAACTCACGGACCCCCGCCTCAGGTTGCGGTCTGTTCGAATATTTGTGCCTCCCGAAGTGTGAAACATCTGCTGTCTGCTCTGGTGGACGAAGCCACCCATCGCGTCCGCAGACCTGCACCACGCTGTTCGGCAGTGCACCCGCCACGGTTCGCCGGCGGCCCCCGGTCTCCCGGCGATTCTCATCGCTGGCGCCCCGGCGCGAGTAATGTGCCCTTGTTGCCGGAGCAATACGGGGAGGGGCAGCAGTGGCACGGGTGGAGCATCAGCATTTTGTCGCTGTCGTAGAGCAGTTGACTGCCCGTTGGCTCCGGGGGAATGAGCGGGAGCTGCCGCTCGAGAGACGTGCCGGGCTCATCGGGGAGCGGGCCCTAGACGCATACGAGAGCACGGGGCGGGAGGGCACGCTCCCCGACGCCGTCGCAGCGCTCGGTGCGGCTAGTGCCCTCGGCTCCGACCTTCCGGCCCTGCGGAGGCGGCTCGATCGTCTCCCCGACGTGCCCGCCCCATATGCCGTGCCCCGAAGCGCCGAGCTTCAGGGACGAGTCGAACACGATGGGGACCGGTTGGACGAGCTGCGTGACCTGCTTCGCGTGCACACTGACAGGGACCGAACCGCCTATCGAGTTCCTCGGCCTGCGCCGGCAGCCGCGCGCGGTTACGAGAGCGAGATCCCTAGTTTCTCTCTGCTGGTCCTCACTTGCCAGATCCGCGACGCGCTGAACGCGTCCTCGGATGAGGTCGACGACACCCCCACCGCCGAGCACATCCAGCTCCCCGCCCTCGACCGCACCCGACTCCTCCGGTCAGTCAGCGCCCGCGACACCGACGCACTGGACCAGGCAGTCGACAGGCTACAGACGGCCGTCGATTCCAGCACCGATGAGCCGCTCCCTTGGGAATGGAGCTTCACCCTCGGCGATCTGGCTCAGTCCCTGATGCTGCGCTACGAGGCTGTTGGGCAGCCTTCGGACCTCGAGCGCGCGGTCGACAACGCCCAGGCGGCCATCCGGCTCGCTCAAGGAGCCGGTGAGCACGACGCATCCCTGGTGTGGACGGGCGTACTCGGGGCCGCGCTACGGATGCGCTACGAAGCTGAAGGTGACGTCGGAGATCTGAAAGCCGCGGCCGATTCTCTATGGGAGACCACGAACCCAACATCACTGCGCGTCGAACAAAGCGTGTGGACAAGCTGGTTGTGTGCGGTCGGAGCTCTGCAGCGGTATCACTACGCGCTCTCAGATGAGAATTACTACCTGGACAGGGCTTACGAGACCCATCTCAGCCTCGCGCGTGCACGGGCATCGCGCGATGTGCACGGCGTCCAGGGCGTTTCCATCTCGCCGGCGGTGTACGCGAGTCTCGGCTACAGCTGCCTCGCCATGTACGAACGCTCGGTCGAGCCGGACCTCCTAGACAGAGCGGCGGCCGCCCTCGATGATGCCCTCTCCCTGGCCGGTTCCGGTGACCTCGACCCGGCCGAATGGGCGGAGTGGACGGGGGCGTTCGTCACGGCCCTTCGGCTCAGCTTCGAGCGACAGGGCAGCCTCACCCATTTGGAACGGCTGATCACCGTCCTCACCAGCGCCTTGGAATCCTCCGCCCTACCGGAGTTGAGCCCGGCCCATACGGCCTGGCTCGGCACGCTAGGTGAGGCGTTGCTGTGGCGCTTTGAATTGAGCAATGCCGCAGACGACTTGCGCGCAGCTCGCGCTTACCTCGGCCGTGCTCGGTCTTTCGCTGCTCTAGTACTCCAGCTGTAGATCGTGATCTTGCTGGCCCCGTGCCAGATCTCGGGCCGAACTGATCCCCGTCTCGATTGGTCCGGTCCGATGCGCTT
>NZ_JBEZLR010000104.1:0-34792 GCF_040652275.1 Streptomyces sp. NPDC048275 | reverse complement strand
ACTACCGCCTCGGCATCCCCGACGACATCCCCGCCTGGCACGAGACCCTCAACACCGACACCGCCCGCTACGGCGGCAGCGACATCACCAACCCCCACCCCCTCAAACCCGAACCCCACCCCACCCACGGCCGCGCCACCAGCCTCCGCCTCACCCTCCCCCCACTCGCCACCATCTGGCTCCGCCCCGCCTGACAAACAACGACATCCGCCCCCTGGGGGCTGCCGCCCCCAGACCCCCGCTTCGGCCTGAACAGCCTCGTCCTCAAACGCCGGACGGGCTGGGACACCTGGCGGGGGTCTGGGGGCGGAGCCCACAGGAACGGATGATGGGGGTCCCCCCTGCTCGAGCGAAGTCGAGAGCTTGGGGGAGGGTAGGGGCGGCGGGGGCGAGAAAACCCACCCCACCCCGCCGCCGGATTCAGCTGCCGGGCGTGAGCCCCAACGTGTTGAGCACCCCGTACACCCCGAGGAAGAGGATCGCCGCGCTGCTCAGGACGAGGGCCACGGTCATCCAGGGGTTGGCGCGGAAGCGGGGCGGGACGCCGGTGTAGCGCAGGCGCCAGACCGCGACCACGACCGCAAGCAGGAAGATGCCACCGCCGATGCCGCCGATCTGCACCATCAGGACCGGGGACTGTACCCACAGGAAGATGCACATCCACACCGGGGGCAGGCAGCAGGTGAGGATGCGGATGGTGCGCGTGCGCGTGCGCATGTCGTGCCAGTTGATCACTCCGAGCAGACCGAGGGTGTTGGTCCACAAGCGAGGGACGCTGGCCGACGAGGCGACGGTGACCGAGAAGAGGACGGCGATCGCGCCGGCCAGGAACAGGTACTCGGCCCATGGGCCGATCGTGTCGGTGTAGCTGTGCGACAGCGTGGTGATCATGTCGTTGCCCTCGGGCACCAGGCCCTGCGGGTGGAGCACCGAAGCACCGATCACGTAGAAGGACAGGGTGCACACCGTGCACACGATCCAGGAGACGCCGACATCGAGCCGCATGACCTTGAGCCAGCCCTCGGCCCGCCGGGCGCGCTGCTCGGTGCCGTCGTCGGGGCCGGTCCAGCGGGCGTAGCCCTTCTCCAGGCACCAGTACGTGTACGTCGTCATCTCGTCGGCACCGACACCGGTGATGCCGAACATGGCGAGTGCGATGCCGACCGTGCCCGCGGGGATCTGGAAGCTCAGTCCGTCGGCGAGCTGCTCGGTGCCGTACCCGAAGGCGGTGAACGGCAGGGCGAGGGCCAGGCCGAAGGTGATGATCGTTTTGAGCGTGATGCCGACGACCTCGACCCGCTCGACGACGAAGTACTTGCCCGTCTGGAGGATGAGGATGGCGGCACCGGTGACGATGAGGGCCCAGATCGTCAGCGATGACGTGCTCAGCGACGCGCCGTGGATCGGCAGGAGGATGGAGCAGGCCGCCGCGGTGCCGCCGATGATGCCACCGCGCTGGAACATCTTGGCGAAGTCCATGCCGATCCAGAGCCAGTTGATCCAGCTCAGCCGGCCGATCCGCGGGCCGACGTCACGGAAGCCGTCGAGCGCGGGGCGGCCGTTGAGGATCGTCCAGCGGGCCAGCTCCATCTGCACCCACACCTTGACCGCGGTCGAGATGATCACCAGCCACAGCAGCGCGAACCCGGCCTTCGCGCCGAGCGAGGTGGTGGTGATCAGTTCACCGGAGCCGACGACGGCGGCGGACAGCACGAGCCCGGGGCCGAGCTGGCGTACTCGCCCGCGGAAGGTCTCAGGAGCCGGGCGGGCGTCTTCGGCGCGCAGCGCGTACGGGTCGGTCTGCGCGGGTGGCGGCGCCGCCGTGGCGCCGTCGGTCGTGGTGGCCATGTCAGGTCCTTAGGGGATCTTCCGGCGTCGTCGCCGGTATCCGGAATGGGAACAGAGTCGTGCCGTCGTGCCTTGTGCCGTGGTGTCTCAACGCGCCTGGTGGTACGGCTCCTTGCCGGCCAGTACGCGGACGACGTCCTCGGCCACCATCGCGCCCATGGCCTGGTTGGCCTCGGGCGTGCAGGCGGCCATGTGGGAGGTGAGGAGCGTGCGCGGGGCCTCGCGCAGCGGGTGGTCGGCGGGCAGCGGCTCGGTGCTGAACGCGTCGAGGGCCGCGGCCCCGAGGTGCCCGGAGCCGAGCAGGTCGGCGAGCGCGCGTTCGTCGACGAGGCCGCCGCGCGCGGCGTTGACCAGGATCGCGCCCGGCTTCATCGCCGCCAGGCGGGCGCCGTCGAGCAGCGGAGCACCGGACGGATCGGGCGGGGTGTGCAGGCTGACGGCATCGGCGCGCGCCAACAGCGCGTCGAGTGCGGCCGGTTCGGCGCCGTGCGCGCGGACGTCGGCCTCGGAGACGTACGGGTCGTGGGCGAGCAGCTCCATCCCGAAGGCGCGGGCGTAACCGGCCAGCAGGCGGCCGATGCGGCCGAAGCCGACGATACCCAGCGTCTTGCCGTGCAGTTCCGGGCCGAACAGCTTCGGCCAACCGCCCGCCGCCACCGCGGTGTGCGAAGCGGCGAGGGAGCGGGTCGCGGACAGCAGCAGGCCGAAGGTGTACTCCGCCACCGCGCGCGAGTTGCTGCCCGGCGCGCACACCACCGGTATCGCGCGCTCGTGGGCGGCGGCCACGTCGATGGTGTCGACGCCGACGCCGTGCTTGGCGATCACCTTGAGGCGGGGTGCGGCGTCCATCACCTCGGCGGTGATCGGGTCCATGCCGACGATCAACGCGTCCGCTTCGGCCGCGTACGCGAGGAGTTCGGCGGTGGGCAGCGCCACGTCCTCGTAGGGGCGCAGGGGACCCGCTCCGGCCTCCTGAAGGATCTGCCAGGGGCGCACCGAATGCCGGGCGAAGGTGGGCGTCGTGATGAGCGTGGTCGGCATCAGCGTGCCCCGCCGCGTGCCGCCTGAAGGTGGGACGTCGCGATCTGCTGCAGGTGCACGACGTCGGCCGCGACCGACGCGAACGTGAAGCCCTCGGCGAGGCGACGGGCGGCGCTCGCGCCGTCGGCGTTGTGGATGCCGGCCGCGATGCCAGCCGCCTCGGCCGCCTTGCGGATGCGGGTGAGGGCCTGCTCGAACTCGTCCTGTACGGAAGGGTCGGTGGAGGTTGCGCCGCCGATGGCCAGGCGCAGGTCGGACGGGCCGACGTAGATGCCGTCCAGGCCGGGGGTCGCGCAGATCTCCTCGACGTTGGCCAGGCCGTCGGCCGTCTCGATCATCGCGAGGACGGCGGTCTGTTCGTGCGTGTCGGCCGGGTTCGGCCCGATGCGCAGCTGGGCGCGCATCGGGCCGTACGAGCGGCGGCCCAGCGGCGGGTAGCGGACGGCGGCGACGGCGTCGGCGGCGTCCTGGGCGTTGTCGATCAGCGGGACGATCACGGCGGTCGCGCCCGCGTCGAGCGCCTTGCCGATGTAGGTCAGGTCGTTGGCCTCTACGCGCACCATGCCGACGGCGGTGCTGCCCAAGGTGTCGGTGGCGAGGAGGTTGTTCAGCATGCCCTGGTAGCCGAAGAGGCCGTGCTGGGCGTCGAAGGCCAGGTAGTCGTAGCCGACGCGGGCGAGGCGCTCTGCGGCGATCGGCGAGTCGAGCAACGACCAGTAGCCGATGAGCTGTTCGCGATTGCGCAGGGCAGCGGTGAAATCGGCAGAGGTACGGCCGGTGGCCATGTTTGTCTCCGTTACGAGGTGGGAGGGACGAGGTCAGCGGTTGTAGGCGGGCATCGGGCCGCGCAGGCGGGCGCCGACCTCGTCACAGGCGGCCAGGACGTCCGCGGGCAGCGGGCCCACGGCCGCGGCGGCGATGTTGGCCTTCAGGTGCTCGACCTTGGAGCCGCCGAGCAGCAGCGCGTCGGTGGATGGCCTCGACAGCAGCCAGCGCAGGGCCAGGTCGGTCAGCGGCAGGCCCGCGTCGGAGGCTATGCGGGTGAGGTCGGTGACAGCGCGGAACAGATCCTCGTTCCAGTACCGCTCGCGGTACATCGCCGCCAGCTTGGAGTCGCCGAAGCGCCCGTTGTCCGGGGCCTGTTCGAAGCTGTGGCGGCCGGTGAGCAGGCCGCCGCCGAGCGGGTTGTAGACCATCGTGCGCAGGCCGGTGGTGGCGGCGTACTCCACATATTCCTCCTCGATGCGGCGCGCGAGGAGATTGTGGAGCTGCTGGGCGACGACCGGGCGGGGTGCGCCGACCTCGTCGGCCACGCGGTTCAGCTCGGCGATCTGCCAGGCGGCGAAGTTGGAGACGCCGAGGGCGAGGACCTTGCCCTCCTGTACGAACTCGGCGACGGTCGCCAGCGTCTCGGTGAGCGGTGTCCTGCGGTCCGGCTGGTGCAGGTAGAAGAGGTCGACGTGGTCGGTGCCCAGGCGCTTGAGGCTCCCGTCGAGCGCGGCGCGCAGGCCCTCGGCGGAGAGCGGCGCGTGCTCGCCCTGGTCGGGGTGCGGGATGCCGGCTTTGGTGGCGAGAACCACCTGGTCGCGGCGGCCCGGCAGGAGCTCGGCAAGGATGCGCTCGCTCTCGCCGCCCGCGTAGCCGTTGGCGGTGTCCACGCCGGTGATGCCCGCATCGAGCGCGGCGTCCAGCATCGCGGCGGCCGTCGCGCGGTCGGCGGTGTCGCCGAAGGTCATCGTGCCGAGGACGAGACGGGACAACGGGACGGGGACGTGCGGGAGTTCAAGGCCGACGGTCACGGCGGGTTCCTTCCGAGGCAGGTGGTGCGGGTGGTACGGGTGGTGCTGTCTCGTGCTCATACGCGATCTCATGCGTGATGTGCGCATCGGGTGGTGCCGTGCGGCTACGCGGCCTCGACCGGTCGCTGCGATGGTTCCCGGCGATGCGTTGCGCTGCGGCCAAGTGCGGTGCGATGTGCTGTGTAAGCCGGTACGCGTCGCGTCCACGAGGGCGACGCGGTCCGCGGGTGACGGCCGTCGACGCCACGGGAACGCTCGCACGACTGCGTAAATCACGCAAGGGGTCTCGCGCACTTCACGCAACTTGTGTCATGATCCGAGCCGGGCCGCCCACCGCCGGGCACGCCCAAGGAGGTTCGATCCCGTGGCTTCCCTGCCCCTGCCCCTACGTCCATCCGTCTCGGAGCCCGTACTGCCGTACGTCGTCGCGCTCGCGGACGACCTGTCCGGCGCGGCCGAGACCGCCTGCGCGCTCGGCGGCCTGGTCCGTCTGTCGCTCAACGCCGCTGACGTGGCCGAGATCGCTGTCGCGCACCACCTCGTCGTGGACCTGGACACCCGTCATTTGCCGCCCGCCGAAGCGGCATCCGCCGTGCGGACGGCGCTGTTCGCGGCGCAGGCCGGCCCGCCTCGCCTGCTGTACAAGAAGGTCGACTCACAGCTGCGCGGCCCCCTCGCCGCGGAGGCCGCCGCCTACGCCGAGGGGGCCGAGGCCGTCGTCATCGCCCCCGCGCTGCCCGCGGCCCGGCGCACCGTGACCGGCGGCGTCGTGCACGTCGACGGCGTTCCGCTGCACCGCACGGACGGCTGGCGCGCGGAACGTGCGTCCGCGCCCCGCTCGCTGCCCGAGGCGCTGTCCGCTCTGCCGGTCCGTACGGTCCCCCTCGAGGTCGTACGCTCCGAACCCGCCGTACTGGACGCGGAGTTCCGGCGGATCGCCGCGTCCGGTGCGCACCCTGCTCCGGACGCCGAGACCGACGCCGACCTGGACGCGGTGGTCGCGGCGGCGCTGCGGCTCGGCCCCGGATTCCGGCTCCTGGGCAGCGGTGGTCTGGCGGCCGCGCTGGGGCGCGCGCTGCCGCGTCCCGCTACCGCCACACCCCCGCCCGCGCCCGCGCCCGCCCAGGACGGCACCCCGTTGCTCTTCGTCGTGGGGACCGCCGAGCCCGGCGCGGTTGCGCAGATCGCGCACCTCACCGCGCTCGGCGCGCACCATGTCCCACTGGATCCGGCTGACTTGGCGGCGGGCACGATCGGCCTGCCGCGTACCGCCGCCGCTTCTGCCCTGACCGTGTTGTCCATCGACGGTTCGGCAGGCCCGCGCCCTGGCGCGGGGCGGGCCCTCAGCACCGCCCTGGGTGCGCTCGCCGCCGCGTACCCGGGCCGCCCCGACCTCGTCCTGACCGGCGGCGAGACCGCCCGCACCACCCTGGACGCCCTGGGCCTGAGGGAGCTGGAACCGCTCGGTGAGATCCACCACGGCGCTGTCCACTCCCGCGCCCCCGACGGCCGCCACGTCGTCACCCGCCCCGGCAGCCACGGCGCCGAGGACTCGCTGCTGCGCATCGCTGTCGCGCTACGGCCCCGCCTGGCTGCCTCCACGGCAGTCGCCTGAACCCGTCACCGTCCACCTCTCTCCCGCCTAGGAGTTGTTCTCATGCACACCCCCCTCCCCCTCATCGCCGTCACCATGGGCGACGGAGCCGGCGTCGGTCCCGAGGTCGTCATCGCGGCCCTGCTGGACGACGCCGTCCTGACCCGCTGCCGCCCCGTCGTCATCGGCGACGCGCAGCGGCTGCGCGAGGCCGCCCGCATCCTCGGCCTGGACTGCGAGATCGCCGTCGTCGACCACCCGCGTGACGCCGAGTTCACACCCGGCCGCGTCAACGTGGTCGACCTCGGACTGCTCCCCGCCGACCTGCCCTGGGGCAAGCTGTCGCCGGTCGCGGGCGACGCCGCGTACGCGTACATCAAGCGTGCCGCCGAACTCGCCGTGGCAGGCGAGGTGCACGCCATCTGCACCGCACCGCTCAACAAGGAGGCCCTGCACGCCGCGGGCCACATCTACCCCGGCCACACCGAACTCCTCGCCCACCTGACCGGGACCGAGGAGGTCTCGATGATGCTCTCCACCGAGAAGGTGAAGGTCATCCATGTCACCACGCACATCGGCCTGATCGACGCCGTCAACCGCATCGAGCCGGGCCTCGTCGAGCGCACCGTGCGCCGCGGCCACGAGGCGATGGTCCGCGCCGGCACCCCGAACCCCGTCATCGGTGTCTGCGGCATCAACCCGCACGCGGGCGAGAACGGCCTGTTCGGCTACGGCGAGGAAGCCGAGAAGATCGTCCCGGCCCTGGAGAAGCTGCGCGCCGAGGGCGTCGACGCCCGGGGTCCGCTCCCCGCCGACACCGCCTTCTTCCTCGCTTCACGCGGCGACTACGACCTGATCGTGGCGATGTACCACGACCAGGGCCACGGCCCGGTCAAGGTCCTGGGCATCGAGGCGGGTGTCAACCTCACCGTGGGCCTGCCCGTCATCCGCACCTCCGTCGACCACGGCACCGCATTCGACATCGCCGGAACGGGCACGGCGGAGGCCGGTAGCATGGTCGAGGCGCTGCGCCAGGCGGCCGAGATGGCTACGGCGCCGATCGCCCCGGTGGCCTGAACCACCGTCCCCTGCACCGCCGTTACCGCCGCACCGTAGAGGACTCCGCAGATGCCGCCGACCACCTCCCAGGCACGACGAGACCGCATCGTCCACCTCGCCACCACCACCGGCCTCGCCAGCGTCGAGGAACTCTCGCAGTTCTTCGACGTCACCCCCTCAACCATCCGCCGCGACCTCGCCCGGCTCACCACGGAAGGCCGCCTCGCACGCACCTACGGCGGCGCGATGGCGATGTCCGCACACCCCGAGGCGTCGCTGCGGCAGCGCACGGGCGAGGCGTACGAGGAGAAGCGGGCCATCGCACAGTGGGCGGCGCGGCAGGTCGAGCCGGGCGAGACGCTGCTCCTCGACGCCGGTACGACAGTGGGTGCGCTGGCCCACGAGCTGCGCGGAACAAAGGAGTTGACGATCGCGACGACGGGCCTGACCGCCCTGAACGCCCTTGCGGACGCGGAGGGCGTGCACGTCGAGTGCCTCGGTGGCACGCTCCGCCCGCTCAGCCAGGGCTTCGTCGGCCCGCTCACGGAGGCCGCGCTCGAGCACATGTCCTTCGACCGGGTCTTCCTCGGCGCCGACGGCGTCACCGTCGACCGCGGCATCTGCGAGGCGGACCTGCGCCAGACCCGCCTCAAAGAGCTGATGTCACGCCGCGCCGACCGGGTCTACGTGCTGGCCCACGGCGCCAAGTTGGGGCGCACGCCGTTCCACGCGTGGGCGACGCTCAAGGAGGAGTGGATCCTGATCACGGACACCTCTGCGCCCGACGCGCAGATCCGCGCCTTCGAGGCCCGCGGAGTGCGTGTCGAGATCGCCCCGTCCGCGGGGACGTGACGCACCCCGGCACGAGCCCGCCGGAACCTGGCGGGGGTCTGGGGGCAGAGCCCCCAGGAACGGAATGGGACGGGTGCGGGGGCGAGAAAACCCACCCCCGCCCCCACTCCCGGTCAGGGGGACGACGGCTTGCCTGCCGTGCCGATCCATGTGTGGAACAGCGCGTCGAGCCCCTGGCCTGACAGCCGCTCGGAGAGCCGGATGAACTGGGCGGTGGTCCCGTGCCCGTCCCGATGCTCGGTGGCCCAGCCACGCAGAATGCGAAAGAACGTCGGATCACCGACAGCCGTCCGCAGCTTGTGCAGGGCCATGGCGCCACGCGAATAGACAGGGGCCTCGAAGATGTGCGCACCGCTGCCAGGATCGGCGGGCGGGAAGGCCCACAGGTCACTGTCGGCGGGGCTGGCGTACAGGGAATCGAACGTCTGCTGCGCACTCTCGCCGCCGTGCTGCTCGGCGTAGAGCCACTCGGTGTACGTCGCGAAACCCTCGTTGAGCCAGATGTCCTTCCAGGCGGTGAGGGTGACGGAGTCTCCGAACCACTGGTGCGCGCTTTCGTGGACGAGGGTGCTCAGATCCGGCGCCCGGTCGTAGACGGGTCGGGTCTGGGTCTCCAAGGCGTATCCGACCTGCGGGGCCCGGTCGACAATGGCCCCGGCGGCACGGAAGGGGTAGGGGCCGAAGATGCCGCTCTCCCATGCCAGCACGGACGGAAGCTTCTTCAGCACGGGCGCCGCGGCGGTCGCCTCACGGGGGTCGACGGCGTTGTAGACCTTGATGCCGTCGGGGGTGGTGTACTGCTCGACCTTGAACTTTCCGACCGTCGCCGTGGCGAGGTAGGCCGCCATCGGTTCGGACTGCCGCCAGCGGAAGGTCGTACGCCCCTGGGTGGTCCGCTGTCCGCGGAGGACGCCGTTGGCCACGGCGGTGCTCCCCTTGGGGACAGTGAGGGTGAACTCGTACGAGGCCTTGTCCGTGGGGTGGCTGTTGGCGGGGAACCAGGTCATGGCGCCCTGCGGTTCGCCGGCCACGAACGCGCCGTCGTCGGTGGGGATCCAGCCGTCCACGGAGCCGTCGGGGTCCGTGACCGGCTTGGGAGTGCCCGAGTAGGTGACGGTGACGTGGAACCCCTGGTTCTTGCGCAGGGAGTGGCGTGGGGTGATCACCAGTTCCTGCCCGTCGCGGCGGTAGGACGCCTTGGCGTGGTCTACGGTGACGCCGGTGACCTTCAGCCCTTTGAGGTCGAGGTCGAAGCGGGTCAACCGCTGGGTTGTCCGGGCGGTGATGACGGCCTTTCCGTCGAGGTGACGGCTCTGCGGGTCGTAGCCGACGGTGAGGGCGTAGTGCCGGACGTCGTAGCCGCCGTTGCCCGAGAGGGGGAAGTACGGGTCACCCGCACCGGACGAGCCGACCGGTCCGGCCGTCGCCGGACCCGCCGCGGCGAGCAGGGCCGCGACGGCGACGGGAACAGCTGCGACAACCACCTCTCGGCGAAGGACAGTTGTGCGTCTGATGGCCTGCTGCGGGCGTGGCGTCACGTCGACTCCTCCGGTTCGGCGCGGTGATCAATGGCACGCACAGCTTAGGGGGTGTCGTTTGGACCACCCCGGGCCCGCAACGCCTGGCTCGGCAGCTCGCCGCGTTGCCACACCGCGGAGTCGAGCGCAAGGTGGGCGGACGTGCCAAGGAGGAGGTCGCGTAGCGCGTTGTGGGAAAGGGATGGTCAAGAGTGCGCATGGCTCTGGCTTACGGCCCGATGCCACAGGTCGGCCCCGGCTCCGGTCAGCAGCCCCGGCGCCAATCGGTCCGGCCGGATTCCCCGGTGCTACCGGGATCGGTGGAGAAGGGGCAGCGCGAGCAAGGGGAAGAGAATCACGGAAAGCAGCCCGGCGGCGACCAGCGCGGACGCGTTCTCGGGCCGTATGGCGTCCAGTTTCAGGCCGATGGTCGCCGCGGCCACGATGACCGGCAATGATGTGGCCTGGAGCAGGGCGCCGGCCGCGACATCCGGCCAGGAGAGTCCGGCTGCGCGGTACAGCAGTGCCGGAAGGCCGCGGACCAGCAGCAGCGCGGCCAGGAACATGGGCACCCGGAGGATGGTCCCGGTGTCCTCGAACAGGGCGCCGAGGTTGAACTGGATACCGCTCGTCACGAAGAAGACGGGAACGAGGAATCCGTAGCCGAGGCCGGCGAGTTTCATGTGGAAGCGGGGGTGGGACCGTTCGGCGTGGGGGTCGACCAGCCGGAGGACGGCGCCTGCGACGAAGGCGCCGAGGATGGCCTCGAGGCCCAGGTGGAGCGCCATCGCCGAGAGCCCGACGACCAGCAGCATCGCCAGCCGGATGCGGATCTGGGCACTGGTGTCGGCCAGCCGGTCGAGCGTGCCGGTCAGCCAGGCCCATCGTCCGATGCGTACGGACGCCGCGACGATGAGCGCCGAAATCCCCGCCAGGGTAAGGAGCAGGAGGATCTGCGAGCCCGCACCGGAACTTCTTTCCGAGAAGAGCAGCGACAGAAGGACGACGGCTCCGACCTCGCCGGCCGATGCGCCGCCGATCGTCAGCTGTCCCACCGGCCGGTCGATCGCCCCGGAGTCCTTGAGGATCGGGACCAGCAGACCCAGCGCCGTCGCCATGAGAGCAGTGCCGACCAGCAGGGGATTCTCGACGAGTCCGGCGATGTGCATGAGCCGGCCGACCGCAGCCGCAAGGGCGGCCGAGGCGAGAAAGCCGCTGCCGATCAGCCGCGCGCGGGGCCCGCGGAGCTGCTGGATGTCGATCTCCAGGCCGGCGAGGAACAGCAGGAAGCCCAGGCCGATGACCGACAGCATGTCGACGGCGGCATCCGCCTCGACGACGTGCAGCACGGCCGGGCCGAGGATGATGCCCGCCAGGATTTCGAGCACCGGGCCGGGGAGGGGAAGCCGGGGGACAGTGGCGAGCAGAAGCGGCACACCGGCCGCTATGGCCAGCACGATCAAAAGGTTGTCGTAGCCCATGGGGACTCCAGTGGCGAGGAGCGAGGAGGGTGTGGTCCGCAAGCCGACGGTCCGTGCCGTGAGCGCTCCCACAGACAGCCGAGGCCGTTTCGCGGACGGGGACCCGACCGTGCCGTGCGTGGTGCGCTGTGCGCTGCACCGTGGCGAAGCCGGGGCCGTTCGGGCTCGCGGGGTCACGCCCGCGAACTCCCCCCTCCTTCTGACCGTACGAACGGTGTGACACGGTTCTGGGATCCGGCTCCCAAGATCCGGCCGCGCAGTGACACGCTATCAATTTTGCATCTGAAATGCATATTTAAAGAGTGTGATGCGCACCCCATAGAGCAGATCGGGGCGCCGCCCGAGGGGCCCGACAGGAACTGGCGTAGAAGTCGCGTTCGGCACACCCTTCCTGAACGGTCTGCAGGCAGAACGTGCGGACGATCAGGGGCGGTTGGTGCAGCGACGACGCACCGTCGCACACGGCGGCCAGTTCCCCACGCAGCGGCTCGATGCGTGAGGTCATCGGTGCGGCGTCCACGCCCAACGGCATGATGATGGTCGCGATGACGAGACGCACATCACTCCCCTTAAAATATGCATCTCAAATGCAACATTGGTAGGCTGCCACTGTGAGGCTGACCAGATACACAGATCTTGCACTTCGGGCAGTGATGCGCCTGGCCGTCGTGGACAGCGAGGAGTTGCCGACCAGGCGCTCCCCCGGGCTGACCGCCCGACTGTAGGCGACACCGCGGGACCACTGCATCCCACACCGTTCCACACCGTTCCGCAAAGTTGGACCGCAACCGCCAGACAGGGACTGCGGCCCGAAATGCGAATCTTAAATACCAATTCAATCCATCGAAAAATGCCGATCAAGGAGTGTGTCTGATGCTTTCTGCGCAGTCGGTCCCCGTCGTACGGGCGACGCTTCCTGTGGTGGGAGCCTCACTGAACACGATCACGGAGCTGTTCTACCGACGGCTGTTCGAGGAGCGTCCGGAGCTGCTGCAGCATCTGTTCAATCGGACCAACCAGGTCACCGGCACCCAGCGCGAGGCACTGGCCGGCTCGGTGGCGGCCTTCGCCACCCTCCTTGTCGAGCGGCCCGACGAACGCCCGGACGCCATCCTGTCGCGCATTGCACACAAACACGTCTCCCTGGGCATCACCGCCGACAAGTACCCCTTGGTCGGACGCCACCTGCTCGGAGCGGTCGCCGAGGTCCTCGGTGATGCCGTCACCCCCGAGGTCGGCGCCGCCTGGGACGAGGTCTACTGGCTGATGGCCAACGCCCTGATCGCCATCGAAGCCCGTCTGTACGCCGAGGCCGACGTGGAGAACGGCGACGTGTGGCGGCGCATGGAGATAGCCGAGCGCCACCAGGAGTCCGCCGACGCCATCTCCCTGGTCCTGCGCCGGACCGACGGTCGTCCCACCACTCCCTTCCGGCCCGGGCAGTACGTCAGTGTCCGCGTGGAACTACCCGATGGCGCCCACCAGATCCGCCAGTACAGCCTGTCCACCGCACCCGGTCACAAGACCTGGCGCATCACCGTCAAGCGCGAGAAGGCCGCCGACGGTACCGTCCCCGACGGCGAGGTCTCGTCCTGGCTGCACGCCCACGCCCAGGTGGGTGACATCCTGGACGTCTCGCTGCCCACCGGTGACCTCGTACTGCCCGATGCCGGCACCCCCCTCTTCCTCGCCTCCGCGGGCATCGGTATCACCCCCATGCTGTCGATGCTCGACCACCTCGCCCTCACCTCCTCCTCGCGTCCCGTCACCGTCGTCCACGCCGACCGCACTCCCCAAGACCATGTCCACCGTGACGAGCAGGCGGACCTCGTCGACCGTCTGACCAGCGCCGATCTTCACCTCTGGTACGAGAACGACGCCCACCACTCCCCCGGTACCAACGTCTTCACCGGCCGCGCCGCGCTCGACCACCTCACCCCCGCCGCCGACACCACCGCCTACCTCTGCGGACCGTTGCCCTTCATGCGCGCGGTGCGGGGCGAGCTGCTGGCCAAGGGGCTGCGCCCCTCCGCCATCCACTACGAGGTCTTCGGCCCCGACCTCTGGCTCAGCAAGTAAGGAACGGATCGGACGGCGTCGTCCGTCGATCCTGGCTTCTGAGGATGTGTACGCATGAACACCGCCAACATGTCGGCCTATCTGTGCTGCGTGTGGATCGGCGCGGTCATCGCCATCTCTTTCCTTGAGGCCCCCCTGAAGTTCCGGGCAACCGGCATCACCCTGCCTCTCGGCCTGGCCGTGGGGCGGGTGGTGTTCCAGGCCCTCACCCGGGTGGAAGCGATTTTGCTGGCACTGGCCTGCGCCTTGACCGTCTCGCGGGGACTCACCGCACTCGTACTCCTGCCTGCGGCGGCGATTCTGGCCACGCAGATACTGGTGCTCCGCCCCCGGCTGGACCGCAGGGCGCAGCCTGATCGACGGCCTTCCCGTCCACCGCTCGCCACTGCATCTCCTGTATGTCGTCGGCGAGATCCTGAAACTGGCGGCGCTGGTCGTGGCCGCTTTCGTCCTCGGAGGACTCACATGACCCACGACGACCGGCGGCAGTCGCCCGCCGCGGCGGGGCAACTCCCCGACATCCGCGACCGCCAGGACGTGGAGCAACTGGTCAAGACCTTCTACGACGAAGTCCTCAAGGATCCCCTCATCGGACGACTCTTCACCGAGGTGGCCCGTATCGACATGGCCGCCCATCTGCCCGTCATGGCGGACTTCTGGGAGAGCGCCCTGCTCGCCCCGGGCGTCTACCGCCGCAACGCCCTCCGCGCGCACCGCGACCTGCACGCCAAGAGCCCGCTGCGCGCCGAGTACTTCGATCGCTGGCTGGAACTGTGGACCGCAGCCGTACGTCGGCGGCACGCGGGACCTGTGTCCGACCGGGCAGTCGTCAAGGCGCACGCCGTGGCCCGGGCACTGCTGCACAACACCGCGAGCGACGGACGGCCCCGCCCGGACCGCGGTCCCGTCTTCGTCGACGTCGGACCGGCCGCCCGCGCAAGATGACCAACGACCCATCAGTCGGCGCCCACACGTCACTCCCGTCGTTCTTACGACGGCTTCACCAACCGCCCAGCGTCTGAAAGGCAGATCCAGTTGATCTGGCTGTCACAGATCGGCGCTCCGCATTGTCGTCTTGGATGAGCACCAACCACCTTAGAAGTTGAGGTTCCTCATCGTGAGCACCGCACACTCCACTACGACTCCGCCGTCGCCGAAGAAGGTCGGCAAGCGCGATGATCCCGCCACCGCTGCTCCCGTCCCGGCGGAGAAATCCGTGCCCCGTCCACGACGCGGCGCGAAGCTCGGCCTCATAGCCGTCATCGCGCTGGTCGTGGCCGTCCACCTGGGGTTGGGTGGGCTTCTGCTGGTGTCCGGTCCGTGGAGCCACTGGGTCATCGGAACCGTCCTGGCAGCGATCCTGGCGAAGGCTACTTTTATCCTCGGCCGCCTCGTCGTACGCCGCAACAAAGCTCGCAAAGCCTGCTGACCGCGCAGGAGCCGAGGCCCGGCATCGCTGTCACCCCACGACCACGGGCCGCTTCCCCTGCCGAGGTATCCGGCACGCGGACGTCCGGCGGCGACCCCACCACAGCAGGTCAGGCATCACGCCATGCTGCCTTGCCACACACCGAAACGCAGCGCAATTCCCTTGACGAACCCATAGGGGCACCCCTCCCTGGCCGAGCCCGTACCCCTCGTGATGGAGTCTTCCCACCCGCCCGGCGATCCGCCGTCCTCCGCCGCCCCTGTCGGTCGACGGCATGTCCCAGCATGCCGGGCACCAGGCAAAGGAGACTTCAGTGACCGGCACCTCGCTTCCGTGGCCCCATGCACCGGTCAAGGTCGGGCTGGTCGGCGCCGGGCCGTGGGCGCGGGCCGTGCACGCGCGCGTGCTCGCCGCGGGGCCCGAGACGCAGTTGACCGCGGTCTGGGCGCGTCGCCCCGAAGCGGCCCACGAGACGGCCGCGCCCTACGGGGCCGCCACGGTCACGCGTTTCGAGGAACTGCTCGACCGCTGCGAGGCGGTCGCGTTCGCCGTTCCGCCCGCGGTACAGGCGGAGCTCGCGCCCCGCGCCGCGAAGGCGGGCAAGGCCCTGCTCCTGGAGAAACCGCTCGGGGCGGACCTGGCGTCGGCGCGTCGGCTCGCCGATGCCATCGACGAAGCCGGAGTCGTGTCCCAGCTCGTCCTGACCAACCGCTACCACCCGGCCACCCGACAGTTCCTGAGCGCGGCGCAGAGTCTCGAGATCGCCGGGGCGCGTTCCTGCCTGCTGCACGGCGCCTTCCTGGGCGGAGAGTTCGCCACCTCCTGGCGCCTCGAGCACGGCGCCCTGCTGGACCTGGGTCCCCATCTCCTGGATCTCCTGGACGCGGCCGTCGGGCCGATCGTCCGGGTCCGCGGCACCGGAGACCCCCGCCGCTGGATCGAGCTGACCTGCGAGCACGCCGGCGGAGCCGTCAGCCAGGCCTCGCTGTCCGGATCGGTCGGCGTCGAGGGCGGCAGCACGCGGATCGAGCTCTTCGGTCCGCAGGCCACACTCGTGTACGACGCCTCCGAACTCGACCACGAGGAAAGCTGGCCGGTCCTGCGCCGGGACTTCGCCACGGCCGTACGCACGGGGGTCTCCGGTCAGCTCGACGCCCGCCGCGGGGTACACCTGCAGACGCTCATGGCCCAGGCCGTGGAGAGCTGACGCGCCTCCACGACGTGAGCCGCCCGCCGAGGTCAGGCCGTGTAGCGCCGCAGGGTGGGGGTCGCGACGGCCAGGCCCAGCGTCGCGGCGATCACCAGCAGACCGCCGCCCGCGACGGCCGTACGGGCACCCAAGGCGGACCCGGCCGTTCCGTGCAGGACGTCGGCCAGCCGCGGGCCGCCCGCGACCACCACGGTGAACACGCCCTGCATACGGCCGCGCATCTCGTCCGTGACGGCCGACAGCAGGATCGCGCCGCGGAAGACCATGGAGACCATGTCGGCGACTCCGGCAACAACGAGGAACGCCACGGCCAGCCACAGGCTGCCGCTCAGGCCGAACCCGGTGATGGCCGCTCCCCACGCCATCACCGCGGCGATCACCATGAACCCGTGCCGACGCGCGCGGGAGAACGTGCCCGACATCAGCCCGCCGAGCACCGCGCCGATGGGAATCGCCGCGAACAGCAGGCCGAGCGCGAGGCCTTCGCCGTAGGGCGCGTACGTCTGGGCGGCGAGTTGCGGAAACAGCGCTCGGGGCATGCCGAGGACCATGGCGATGATGTCGGCGAGGAAGGACAGCAACAGCACCTTGTGCAGCGCGATGTAACGGAACCCGGCGACGACCTCGCGCCATCCCGCCCGCTTCGCCGCCGATCCCGACAGTGGGGGCAGCGCGGGCAGCCGCACCACCGCCCACACGGTGACGCACAGCGCCAGGGCGTCGATCAGATAGAGGTCGCCCAGGCCGATGACGGGAATCAGGGCGCCGGCGAGCAGTGGTCCGGCCACCAGGCCCGTCTGCATGACGGTCGAGCTGAGCGCGTTCGCCGCGGGCAGTTCGTCCTCGGGGACCAGTCGGGCGATGGAGGCGTTGCGGGCTGGGGCGTTCAGGCCGAAGAAGGCCTGTTGGAGGGCGAGCAGGGTCATCAGGACGAGCACGGAGTCCAGTCCCGTGACGGCCTGTATCCAGAAGAGCAGCGAGGTGACGGCTATGCCGGTGTTGGTGATCAGGAGCAGCTTGCGCCGGTCCATGCTGTCGGCGACCGCGCCGCCCCACAGGGCGAAGACCACGAGGGGCAGCAGTCCGGCGAGGCTCGCGTAGCCGACCCAGGCGGAGGACCCGGTGATGTCGTAGATCTGCTTGGGTACGGCGACGGCGGTGAGCTGGCTTCCCACCGCCGTGACGATGGTCGAGGACCAGAGCCGACGGTATGCGGGGCGCCTCAGCGGGCGGGTGTCCATCGTCCAGCAGCGCCAGCCGCGCCGGTCGGGCGGCACCGGTCCCGCTGTCCCGTCGGTCCCGTCGTGCGGTGCCTCGCCGCTGTCCGTCCCGTCCGTACTGCTCTTGCTCGTGTCCACGATCGTCCTGGCTGCTCGATACATCTTTCGCTGTCAGGCTTCACTATCGCGGAAGGCGATCAGCAGAGGGCTGTTGGTACGGCCACATCGCGGTGAAGGCCCGCGGCAGTTAAGCTTTCGCGCTGAGTGAGGCCGAGTGGCGAGGACAACTGAACGCAGGCAACGCGACTGAGGCGTCAAGATGCGGGCGGGTGCCGGTGAGGCGCATTCTTGCTGTGGCATCCCCCTGACGGCGGGTGGACGAGGGCAGACCGATGACTGGGAGCGCCGAGCGTGAGGACCAGGCGCTGGATGGCCTGGCCTCCCTGCTCAGCGGGGCGGTGGCGGACGCTATCCGGGCGGCCCGCGGCTTCGCGGGGGGCATTTATCTCCGCTCACGCACGCCCGGCCTGCTCAGGCTGGCCGTCCTGGCGGGGCTGCCCGGTCAGCTGTTCCATTTCTGGTGGCGTATGCCGCTGGACCGGCCGTTCCCGGCTGCCGACTCCTACAAGCAGGGCAGGGAGGTGCTGCTCGCCGACGCCACCGAGACGATGCGCCGCTATCCGCAGCTCGCGGCCGGTCTGCCGTTCCAGTTCGGTTCGCTGTATGTCCCGGTCGTGGGCGCGTCGACCTCCTTCGGGGTCCTGACGGTGCTGCGTCCCGCGGCCTCGGACGCCACCGATGTGCTGCCGGACCGCGATCGGATGACGGCGGTGGCGGAGCAGCTGGGGGCCGCGCTGTCGGCGCTGGAGAAGGACGGCGTCGAGGTCGCCTGGGACGGGGAGCCCGCATGTGTGCGCCCGCCCTGCGACGGCCCTCCTCCGCGCTGTGTCGGGCGGTTCACCTGGGATCCGGCCGGGGGCGGAGTCACCGCGGACGATGCGCTGTGCGGCCTGCTCGGCACCGGTCCCGGGACTTACCCCGGGACGCCTGAGGCGTTCGCCCGCGCCTTGGCCCTCGACGACCCGCACGTGCTGCTGGCCGCGCTGCACGAGACGGCGGCCGGGCACCCGCCGCCCCATCCGCTGCCGATGCACACGACGGACGGCGCGCTGCGGCTGCTGGAGCTGTGGACATCGGGAAACACGCTCGCCCCGCCGTACCGGGTCAGCGGCGCGGTCGTCGATCCTGGCCCCGGCCCGGCGGCGGACGGGGCGGCCGATCTGCTCCCAGAGGGCGTGTTCGCGCTCGACCGGCTCGGGCTGATCACCTACGTCAATCCGCGCGCCGCCGAGCTCCTCGGCCGGCCGCGGACGGAGCTGCTGGGACGACCGCTGTTCCAGGCCGTGCCCTGGCTGAACCAGCCGTCCTGCGAAGATCATCTGCGTGGTGCGCTGCTGTCGCCTGAGCCGGTGCACTTCCAGGTCGGCCGTCCGAGTGGCGACCGTCGGAATCCGGTGCCGAGCCACGGGGACACGTGGCTCACGCTGTCCGTGTATCCCGGTCCCAGCAGCCTGACGTGCAAGCTGATCCCGGTGGGACGGGTCGCGGACACCACAGAGGCCGCGGAGGCCGCGCCGCTCGACGCGCAGCCCACGGCCGGCGGGCCGCCCCACAGCGACCAGCCCACCGCGACCGGGTTGTACCGGCCCATCGTCTTCGCCATCGCGCTGACCGAGGCCGTGACGGCCCACCAGGTGTCCGAGATGGTGATGCGGGAGCTGCTGCCCGCGTTCGGCGGACGCCGGCTCGCCATCTACCTGTTGCAGGAGCGGCGCCTGTACCTGGCGTGGGAGACCGGCTTCCCGCAAGGATTCCTGGCTCCGTACGACGGGGCGGGACTGGACGCGCCGCTGCCCGGGGTCGAAACGCTCACCCACGGCCGCCCGCTGTTCTTCGAGTCGATGCAGCAGCTGAGGGCCGCCTATCCCGGCATCCCGCTGGACGCCGAGGAGGGGGCCCGGGCCTATCTGCCGCTGATCGCCTCGGGACGGCCGGTCGGCTCCTGCATCCTCGGCTTCGACCGTTCCCGCAGCTTCAGCACCGAGGAGCGTTCGGTGCTGACGGCGCTCGCGGGACTCATCGCGCAGGCGCTGGAGCGGGCGCGGCGCTACGACACCGAGGCCGCCCTCGCTCGCGGCCTGCAGGAGGCCCTCCTCCCGCACCGGTTGTCGGCGCACCCGCAGGTGGAGACGGCCGGGCGCTATCTGTCCGGCACCCAGGGGATGGATGTGGGGGGCGACTGGTACGACGTGGTGGAGGCCGGCGACGGACTGGCCCTGGTCATCGGCGACGTCCAGGGGCACGGCGTCCAGGCGGCCGCCACCATGGGCCAACTGCGCAGCGCGGTACGGGCGTTCGCGCTCAGCGACCATACGCCGGATGAGGTGATGAGCCACACCAACCGGCTGCTCATCGACCTCGACCCGGGCCAGTTCGCCAGTTGCTGTTACATCAGGCTCGACCCGGTGACCGGGGTCGCCCGGGCCGCGCGGGCCGGGCATCCGCAGCCGTTGCTGCGCCACCCCGACGGCCGCACCGAGGTGCTGGACCTGCCCGGTGGGGTGGTGCTCGGCGTGGCCCCGCAGGCCCGCTACCCGGTGACGGACCTGCTCCTGGAACCCGACGCCGTGCTGGCCCTCTACACGGACGGACTGGTCGAGTGCCCCGGGACCGACATCGACGACGGCGTCGAAACGCTGCGCGCGACCCTGTCCCGCGCCGGCACCCCGCACGCCCGGCCCGGTGCCTCCTCGTTGTCCCGCGCGGCCGACCTCCTGACCGCGCAGGCCCGGCAGGCCACCGAACGCCCCGACGACATCGCCCTCCTGCTCACCACGCGCCGGTCCACGCGCGGCGACAGCCAGTGACTCTTCAGCTCACGCCCTGAAATCTCACGCCCTGAAATCTCACGCCCTGAAATCTCACGCCTTGGAATCTCACGCTTTGAAGGGTCCCTCCAGCGCCGCCCACTGCAACAGCATGATGGTCTTGGCGTCGGCGATCTCCCCAGTGCGGATCATGGCCAGGGCCCTGCGGAAGGGCAGTTCGACGATCTCGATGTCCTCGCCCTCCTCGTCGAGCCCGCCGCCCTCGTGGGTCCGGGTGGACGGGCCGTAGGAGGCGGCGTAGAAGCTCACCCGCTCGGTGACCGAGCCCGGGCTCATATAGATGTCGAAGACGTGGTGGATCTCGCCGACGGTGTGCCCGGTCTCCTCGATGACCTCGCGCCGCACAGCGACCTCGGGATGCTCGTCCTCTTCGTCGAGCAGTCCGCCAGGCGTCTCGATCAGCATCCCGTCCGGGTGTCCGTTGATGTACACGGGGTAACGGAACTGCCTGGTCAGCAGCACGGTTTCACGCTCGGCGTCGTACAGCAGGAGGGTGGCTCCGTTGCCGCGGTCGTGGGTTTCCCGCTCCTGGGTGCTCCATGTGCCGTCGGCATGCTGGAAGTCGAAGGTGGTGGTGCGTTCCACGTACCAGTGGCTGGACAGGAGTTTCACATCCCGGATCTTGACCCGGGGGTTGCCGGTCAGGTCCCGGCCGATCTGGTCGAGTCCGGTACGGCCCCGACGGTCCGGGGTGTCGATACCTGCGGTCATCGGGTGCGGGCCGGGCTGGAAGTACGGAAATTGGTCATGATCGCTTCTACCATTCCGGCCGGGCCGCTGTCAGGTGACAACGGAACCCACAGGCCCTGACCATGGACGGCGTCGCACGTCTAGGCTCACGGCATGGAACAGACCGAGATCATCCTGCGCGCCATCGGCGTCCTCACCGAGACCAACGCGATGGTGCGCAGGATCGCCCAGGACGAGGACGCCGAGGCCGAGTCCACCGAGACCCAGCTCGGCGCGCTCGTGACCGAGGTTTTCCCCAGGGTCGAAGTGCCCGCCGACGCCGGACCCGCCGAGGCCGGCCAGGCCGTCGCGGACGCCTACCTGCCCGCCACCATCTCGCTCGTGGGAGCCTTCGCCTTCCTCTTCTCCGAACTCGCCGACCTGCACGACTCCGGACGCACCGACATCAAGTCGGCCGATCTCCTCCAGGACCTCGCCCTGCGCATGTCGAGGGCCGACAACGTGTAGGAGCCGTTCGCCGGTGGGCGACGGCAAGCAGCTGACGCCCCTGACCGCGCCGCCCCGGAGCCCGGCTCAGCACGAGGCCAGGCTCCCGATGTCGACCGCGTCGGCCATCGCCGCCATCCCCTTGTCATTGGGGTGCAGATGATCGCCGTTGTCGAAGAACGGGGAGATCCTTTCGTGGTCGTAGGGGCTGCGCAGGATCCGGTCGAAGTCGGTGACGGCGTCCAACTCTCCGCTTTCCCTGATGAATTCGTTGATCTCAAGGCGTACGGACTCCGCCGCCGCGTCCCATTCGTACCAGCCCTTGAAGGGGGCGACGGTGGAGCCGACGACGCACTTGCCCGCCGCGTGAGCCTGTTCGATGATCTTCCGGTAACCGTCGATCATGTCCTGCGCCGTGACTCCCGAGTGGGCTTTGATGTCATTGACGCCCTCGAAGAGGAAGACTGTGCGCACACCGGGATGGGACAGCACATCGCGTTGCAGACGGTTCAGCGCGCTCTGCCCCGCGCCGTCCGCGAGCACCTTGTTCCCGGAGATCCCTTCGTTGGCGACGCCCTTGACGGGGGTGTCCGCCTTCTGGAGCCTGCGGGAGAGGTAGTCGGGCCAGCGGCGGTTCAGGTCGGTGCTGGACTGCCAGCCGTCGGTGATCGAGTCGCCGAGGGCCACCACGGAGCCGACAGCCGTGGACGTCTCCACATGGACGGCGTCCAGCCAGTACCAGGACCCCATCGGATCGGTCCAGTTGGCCGCGCCTTCCTCGGCCGCATGGTTGCCCGCGGTCGCGTAGTTGGTCTGCATGGCCATGCCGTGACCGGTCGTCGGTCCCTGGGCGCCCGTCACGTACAGGCTGATCACCAGATCGCTCTGGGCGGCCAGCTTCCCGGACAGCGGATCGCTGAGCACGGTCTCGCCCGCCGGGACGGTGACGGACTCGGCCCCGCCGAAGGACAGCTGCCGGTTGGAGCCTCTGACCAGCTCCGCACCCTGCTTCTGCAGGCCCGCGTACGCGCTCTCGAAGGTCACCGGGTTCTCGCCGAAGGCGTTGGACAGCCGGATGCGCATGTTCGTGCCGCCGACGCTGGTGCGCACGATCAACCGGTAGCTGCGGTCGGCGGGCCCGGCGCTCTGCCGGTCGGCGCTGGCGCCCCAGGTGACCACGGAGTGCTTGCCCTTCGCGGCGGCCGGGGTCGCCGCCGTGCTCGCCGGGGCCTGCGACAGCGGCTCCTGTGCCTGTGCCGAGGTGGCCAGGAGCCCGCAGACCGCCATGATCAGTGCCGATACGACGCCCACCGCACGACGCCGGTACGAGGCGGCGCTCATCCGAGGTTTCGCAGCGTGACGGACTCACCGGGCTTGAGGCTGATCTTCCGCGAGGCGCCGTTGGCGACGAGAGTCGTGCCGCGGCCGCCGACGCTCTTCAGCGTCACCTGGGTGACCTTGCCGTCCTTCCAGCTGAGGTCGGCCACGAAGCCGCCGCGGACGCCCACGCCGGACACCGAGCCGGATGCCGCCCAGGCTGCGGGCAGCGCGGGCAGCAGCTCGACGTGTCCGGGCCGCGAATAGAGCAGCATCTCGATGATCGCCGCGGGGGTACCGCAGTTCGCTTCGATCTGGAAAATGCCGCGGCCCGTCTCGACCTCGTAGATGTCGAAGAGGTTCATCGCGCTGCCGTTGGTTCCGTTGACCGACGGCTTCAGGTTGTTGACGACGAGCCGGTACGCCTTGTCCGCGTCCTTCAGCCGTGCCCAGCACAGGGCTCGCCAGGCCTGGGCCCAGCCGAAGCTGGTCATGCCGCGCGCGGTGAGGAGGGCCGTCGCACCGTCCAGGATCTCCTTCGGCGTCGACGCGTCCGGGCGGATCCGGTCGCCGGGGAACAGGTTGATGAGCGGGGAGAGGTGCCGGTGCGTGGTCTCGCCCAGGTTGTCGGGCGACATCCACTCCTCCAGCCATCCGCTCGTGGGGCTGACCACGGGCAGATACAGACGCTCGCGCAGACCGTCCACGATCTTCCGGTAGGCGCCGTCCTTGCCGAGCAGCTCGGAAGCGGTGTGGAAGTTTCCGAAGAGGCCCCACACCAGTTCCTGGGCATAGGTCATGCCCTTGGCGTCCTGCGGGCCGTGCTCGGGCGACCAGTCCTTGTCGTCGATCAGGACTTCGCGCTTTTCGCCGGAGGCGTCGGTGACGGTCGTGGTGATGAGGCGGGCCTCCCAGAACTCCACGGCGCCCTTGATCAAGGGGTAGATCTTCTTGAGGTAGGCGCGGTCCTGGGTGTACTCGTAGTGCTCGAACAGGCTCTGGCAGAGCCAGGCGTTGCCGGCCGGGTGCCACCACCAGCCGCTTCCGCCGTAGGGGTTGGTGGAAAACGCCACGGCCCAGCCGGCGAGCTTGCCGCTGGAGTTGCGGAATCTGTTGGCGGGGTCGTTGAACTGCCGCTGGGTGACGTCCGTCCAGGAGGGCAGCTGCGAGACGCAGTAGTCGGTCAAGGCGTCGAAGCAGTCGGACACGCCCACCCGGTCGGCCATCCAGTAGTTCATCTGGATGTTGACGTCGGTGTGGTAGTCGCCCATCCAGTCCGGGTCGTTGCCGTCCAGCCACGGGCCTTGGAGGCCCATCGGCAGACTGCCCCGCGATCCGGAGATCATCAGATAGCGGCCGAACTGCAGGTAGGCGGCCTCAAGTTCCGGGTCGGGAACATCGTCCCGGTAACGCGCCTGCAACCGCTCCCAGGTGTCCAGCTCGCGCTGCGCGGCGGACGACGTGCCGAGGTTGATGTCCATCTGCCCGAACTCGGGACGGAAGTCGGCAACGTGGGTGTGCAGCAGGGTGGTCACCGAGTGGCCGGCCGCGTCGAGGACCTTGGTCCTGGCCAGGCGCTCCGGCACCACGGACGGGTTGCGGAACCCCGCCTCGCCGTCGGGCGCGTAGTTGGTGCCGCCACTGACGACGACGGTGAGGGTCTTGCAGCCGCTGAAGCTGATCGACGTACCGTCGACCTTGACCCTGCCTGTGCTGCTGTAGGCGGTGACGGCGGCGCCGTACTTCAGGCCGTTGGCGAGAGTGGCTCCGAACGACGCATAGCGCCCCGAACTGTTGGCCGTGGTGGACTCGCCGTGGGTGCCGGCGAGGGAGACGGTGCCGGTGTAGGTGCCGCCGCCCTGCTGGGAGAAGTGCAGGACGATGACGTCGTCGGGGAGGCTGGCGAAGATCTGCCGCCGGTAGGTCACACCGGAGATGTCGTACGAGGCGCCGACCAGGCCCTGGGCCATGTCGAGGGTCCGGCGGTAGTTGTTGACGTTGCCCAGGTCGTGGTCGGGGATGGCGACCGTGAGCTTGGCCAGCAGCGTCAGGGATCCGAAGTCCTCGCGGCCGTAGGGGAACTGGCCGTCGCTGTCCAGCTTGTCGTTGAGATGGCCGGTCCACATGGTGGCGTCGGTGATCATCAGAAATTCGCTGGCGGGGTCGTTGCTCGCGAGCACTCCGAGGCGCCCGTTCCCGACCGGCAGGCCCTGCTCGATCATCGAGTCGGGGGAGCCGGGAGCCCCCCACCACAGCTGGTTCTTCGCGGCGTCGGCCGCGGACAGCATGGGCGACTCGGTGGGGCGCAGCGGGGCCGCCGAAGCGGTGAAGGCGGGCAGAACGCCGAGTGCGGTGCCCGCGCCGGCAGCGGCGGCGAGAGCCAGGAAGCCTCTGCGGCTGGCGGTGTTGTCGCGTGATTCGGTGCGCTTGATGTCCACGGGGCACTCCATATCCGGGGAACGGCTCGTGCGGGAACGATTCATGCAGGAACGGCCGGCGGGGGAACGGCTCGTGCGCGAACGACGGCTGCGGTCCGTCGGCGTGGGGCCGGTCCCCGCGGGGCCCGGGTCGTGTCACCGGGCCCCGCGAGAATCAGGTCGGACAGACGGCCGAACTCAGACGGACTGCGGAACGACGATCTTGTCGATGTCGGGCGCGTATCCGCTGCCGCTGTCGAAGGTGATTGTGTTGGTGCCCGCCTTCAGCGCCAGCTGGACGCTGACGGTCTCGGCCGTGCCCCAGTCGCCCGTGGAGGGGAACTTCTGGCTGCTGCCGTTACCGCTGTTGGAAAAGACGTTCACCGAGCGGGCGTCGCCGCTGACGTAGGCGACCTTGACGGTGTAGATCCCGTCCTTCTTCACCGTGACGTTGTTGATCTGCAGCTTGCCGCCGGTGTAGAGGTTGCCGACCTTCTTGCCGCCGGAGCAGGCGTCGCATCCGGCCACGGAGGCGTTGCCCGACAGGGTGTTGGCCCCGTCCTCGGCCTCGTAGCTCGTGGTCGCCAGCGTGCTGCCGCCGGGCTTGATCGTGAACAGCCGCGAGCCGTGGGCGGGCAGCGCCGCGGTGATCTTGTTCTTGTAGGTGCCGAGGTTCGCCTTGTTCCACAGGTCGCGCACGGAGGCGTTGCCGGTGAACCCGAAGGAAGCCCAGTGGGCGGTGACGGAGGCCGGCGAGTCGCCGAGGTTGAACAGGGCGACGGTGTAGCTGCCGTCGGCGTTCTTGGTGCCCCAGACCTGCTGGTCGTTGACCGAGGTGACCGGGCGCGCGACGGGCGAGGCGCTCTGGTCGACGGCGATGACTTCCTTGTTGGTGAGCAGGGACACGCCGTAGCTGTCCAGCTTGGTGAGGTCGTCACCTGTGTAGAGGGGCGACTTGCTGATGGCCCACAGGGTCATGTAGCTCTGCCGCTCGGCCTTGGTGAGGCCGTCCATCTCCCCGTTGCCGACGTCCAGGGCGTCGAGGTCGTTCCAGCCGCCCGGGCCTGCCTTGTTGCTCCACGCCGGGGCGTCGTCCCACCGGTCGTCGACCGAGTTCTCCCAGGTGACAAGGGTGTTGCAGTAGCACTCGATATCGGTGTCGATGCGCCAGCCGTTGGAGTACTTCTTCCAGTCGGCGGCGTAGTTGATGTCGAGCGACCAGGACAGCTCGAGGTGGATCGGGCGACCGGCGGCGGCGATGGCCTTCTGCCAGGCGGCGACGTCGGCGACGTTGTTGTAGTTGTCACCGGACCTGAACGAGCCCGGGCCCACGCCGTCCAGCTTGAGGAAGTCGTAGCCCCAGTCGGCGAACTGCTGCGCCTGGGAGTCGATGTACTTCTGCGCGCACGACTTCGAGAAGTCGATCTTGTACGCGCTGTCCCAGCCGTTGGTGGTGCGCAGGTCGCTGTAGACGATGTCGGCCGTGGTGCAGCCCTCGGCGTTCCAGATCGGTGTCTTGCCTTCGCCGTACGCCCCCTTCTCCAGGCCGACGGGCAGGTAGATGCCGGCCTTGAGGCCCTTGGAGTGGATGTGGTCGGCGACCGCCTTCATGCCGCTGGGGAAACGGACCGGGTCGGGTGTCTGCCGTCCGTACTGGTCGAACCCGGACTTCCAGTTCTTGTCCATCCACCAGCCGGCATCGATATTGACGTATTCGTAGCCGTACGCCTTCAGCTTGGAGGCGAGGGCGTCCGCCTGCTTCAGGACGTTCGCCTCGGTGAGGTAGCTGTAGTCGCCGTCCGGGTTGAGGCCCGGGTACTTCGACGACTGCATGCTCCAGCTCGACCAGCCCATGTACGGCTTGGCGGCCGGCTCGGTGGCGGCGGGAGCCGCGGTGGGCATATCCGCCTGAGCTGCCGGGACGGCTGTCGCGACGCCCGCGGTGAGGGCGAGGACGAGCAGGGATCTCATGGCACGGCGGCCGGAGCGTGAGGTGGCTCCGGGCATGGCGAAGAACGAGGATGACCGCATGGGTCGGACCTCCAAGGACGGTGTCAACGGGACGGGTTGGGGCACGGGGCGGCTCAAACCCCTGCGTTCCGGCGGCTCAGCCCTTGCCGGAGCCGATGGTGAGCCCGCTGATGAACTGGCGCTGAAGCGCGAAGTACACCAGCAGCGTGGGGATCGCGGTCATCAGCGCACCGGCCGCGATGAGGTTGGGATTGGTGAAGTACGCGCCCTGGAGGTTGGCCAGGGCTGAGGTGATGGGGCGCTTGTCGCCGGTCTCGATGAGGGCGAGCGGCCAGAAGAAGTCGTTGTAGATCCAGATCGATTCGAGGGTCGCCAGGGCAGCGAACGCCGGCCTGCACAGCGGCAGGATGATCTGGAAGAACTGCCGCCAGACGGGGGCGCCGTCCACGAGCGCCGCCTCGGAGATCTCCTTCGGGATCGTCTTCATGTAGTTGCTGAGCACGAAGGTGCAGAACCCGCACTGGTAGGCGATGTGGATGAAGATGATGCCCCAGACCGAGTTGTACAGCAGCAGCGAGTCGGTCATCCAGTACGGCAGCGGGACAAGGAGATACAGCTTGTAAAGGGGGGTGATGAGGACCTGGGCCGGTAGCAGGTTGCCCGCGGTGAACAGCATCAGCAGGACGATGTTCCAGCGGAAGTCGAAGCGGGAGACGAAGAAGGCGACCGCGGCCGAGAACAGCAGGGTGCCGAGGACCGCCGGAACCGTGATGAGGACCGAGTTCCAGAAGAAGTGCGGCATCCCGGACTGTTCCCAGGCGTCCGTGAAGTTGCCGAAGCTCAGGCTGTGCGGCCAGGAGAGATAGCCGTTCTTCGCGGTGTCCGAGTAGGGGCGCAGCGAGGTGTAGACCGCCCAGAGCAGCGGGACGAGCCACAGCAGGGCGATGCCGCTCAGCATCAGGTGGCGGCCGGTCTGGCGACGCGGCCTGGAAGGTCCGTGAGGGGACTGCGGCTCGCGCCGGGACCGCAGGCGGGAGGCCGGACGCGGCACGGTCGTGGTCACTGGTCCTCCTTGCGGATGGTCTGGACGAGGAAGGTCCCGATGGCGGCAAGGGAGACCAGGAGCAGGATGACCGCGAGGGCGGACCCGTAACCGATGTGGCTGGACTCGCCGATGATGTTGTCGGTGATGAGCAGGGAGAGCAGTTCCATGCCGGGTTTGCTGCCGACGCCGCCACCGAGGACGTAGACGATGTCGAAGGCCCGCAGGGACTCCATGACCGTGACGACCAGGATGATGATGTTGACCGGTTTCAGGGCCGGGAAGACCACCCGCAGGAAGGTCTGGCGGCCGTTGGCTCCGTCGAGCGCGGCGGCTTCCTTGAGCGCCGGGTCGAAGCCCTTCAGTCCGGCCAGGTAGAGGATCATGATGTAGCCGGTGTGCCGCCAGGCCGAAGCGACGAGTACGGCCCAGAGGTTGAGGTCGGGGTTGCCGAGCCAGTCGATGTGGTGACCGGAGCCGGTGGCGTTGAGGATGCCGTTGAGGAGCCCCGTGTCGGGGTTGTAGATGATCTCCCAGATGAAACCCACGACGGCCAGGGAGAGCACCATCGGCAGGAAGATCGCGGTCTGGTAGATCTTCGTGAAGCGGATCTTCCGGTCGAGCTGGTAGGCGAGGAAGATGCCGAACGGTGTGGGCAGCAGGGCCGTGAACAGCAGCCAGATCACGTTGTGCTGCACCGCGGGCCAGAACGGCGGGTAGTTGGTGAAGATCTCCTGGTAGTTCTCCAGGCCGATCCAGTGGATGTCGGCCGGTTCGATGCCGTCCCAGGTGGTGAAGGACAGCGCCAGCGAGGCCAGTGCGGGTAGCCAGACTAAGAAGAGCAGAGCGGCAAGGGGGACGCCGATGATGACGGTCAGGAAGATCCGGTCACCGCGGCCGAGACTGCGGGCGCGCTTGCGGACTGTGCGGGGTGAGGGAAGGGAGGACACGGTGCGTGAGACCTTTCCGGTCCTGGTCAGGCCGTGAAGTAGCGCGAACGCTGTGACTCGATCTTCTTCAGCGTCTCGGTGCCGTCGTCGGGGTGGCTGAGCCACTCGGTCAGGCCGGGGAGTACGACGGTGGAGATGAAGCCCGGGTCGCTGTCGCGGTCCGCGAACTGGCTGATGTTCTTGGCGGAGCCGATGAGGTCGGCGGACTTCTTCTGCAGGTCGTTGTACGAACTGGTGGAGGTCTGCTCGTTGACGCCGAGGTTGCTCGGGTCGGCGCCCGCGTACAGCTCTTCGGCCCGCGCACTGCCGAGGAACTCCAGGAACTTCTTGGCGCCGTCCTCGTTCTTGGGGCTCTTGCTGAGCATGAAACCGTCGGTGGGCGCCTCGACGGCGTCCTGCCCGTACGCGGAGTCGATCTCGGGGAAGGCGAAGAAGTCGAGGTCGCTGCGGATCTCCTCGTCGGTGACCTGCTGCCCGAGGAAGAGGCCGGTGACCGACATGCCGGACTTCTTGTCCAGCAGGGACTGCGCGGCGTCCTGCCAGGAGCGACCGCCCCCGCTCGCCTGGTAGTAGGGGGTCAGTTCACGCCAGGTGTCGAGGATCGCGACGGCGCGCTTGTCGGTCCAGGAGGTCTCGCCACGCAGCAGGGACATGTGGAAGTCGTAGCCGTTGGCCCGCAGGTCGACGTAGTCGAAGGCGCCGAGGATGCTCCAGGTGTCGCCGCCGCCGTATCCGGAGGTGATCGGGGCGAGGCCGTCCTTCTTCATCTGCTTGGCGAGCGCGACGAACTCGCTCCACTTCTGCGGGACTTCGTAACCGCGCTCCTGGAACACGCTCTTGCGGTAGAAGACGGCCCACGGGTAGTTGTACAGCGGCACGAAGTAGTACTTGCCGTCCTCGCCCTTCGACAGCTGCTTGGCGGCGTCGCTGAAGCCGCCGCCTATCTTGTCCCACACGTCGTCGATCGGGGTGGCGAGGTTCTTCTTGGCGAAGTACTGCATGCGGTAGCCGGCGAACCAGGTGAAGACGTCGTCCGGGGTGCCCTGCAGATAGGTGGTGATGCTCTTCTGGAAGGTGTCGTGGTCGACGGTGTTGGTCTTCACCGTCAGCCCGCTGTCCTTGGTGAAGGCTTCGGTGACGGTGGCGTATGCCTTCTTCGGGGTGGCGTCGGCGCCGTTGGATCCGAAGGTGACCGTCTTCGGGTCGGCTGCCGGTCCGCCGCCGCACGCGGTCAGAACGGGCGCGGCCAGGGCGGCGGCTCCGAGCCCCATCAGTCCACCGGTCACTCTGCGGCGGCTGGGTCCGCGCGCTGCCGAGAGGTTGCGACTCTGCTGCGTCATCGTTGCTCCTCGTGCCTTTCGGTGGGTATCACCGCTTATGGGTACGGATGGATCTGGACGCGTGCGACGGTCAGTCCGCGTCGGCTCGGATGAAGGACTGGATGGCGGTGGCCGCGGCGCCGCGCGCCCACTCCTCGAAGGGCAGGGGGTGGGTCTGTACGTCGCACCGCGCGGCCGATCCGAAGGCGGTCGCTGCGAACGCGTCGCGGATCTGCTCCGCGAACAGGTCGTACGCCGCCAGCCCTTCACCGGAGATGATCACTCGCTCGGGGCCGAGCAGATTGACCACGGTCGCGATACCGCGGCCGATCGCCTCCCCCGCCCTCGCGTACACTTCCCGCGCTCCGGGGTTCCCGTCATGGGCCAGGTCCAAGGCCTGGGCGGCGTCGGCGACTTCTACACCGGTCACCTCCCGGATCCTGCTGACGATCGCCGAGTCCGCGGCGATCGCCTCCACACAGCCCCGGTTGCCGCAATGGCAGAGAGGGCCGGCCGGGTCGATGGCGACGTGCCCGATCTCACCGGCCACGCCATACGCCCCGGACACGACCTGCCCGTGCACCACGAGACCGCAGCCGATACCGGCGCCGACGGTCACCACGGCGAAGTCGGAGAGGCCGACCCCGGCTCCGAACCACTGCTCGGCGACGGTCAGCGCCCGGACGTCGTTGTCGACGGTGACCGGCAGCCCCGTCGTCATGCGGGCCAGTTCGGCGAGCGGAACGTCGCGCCACTCCAGGAAGGGTGAGTACCGCACCACGCCGGCGGCGCGGTCCACGTCACCGGAGACCGCGATGCCCAGGCCCTGGACCTGGACTCCGAAGCCGTCGGCCTCGGTCAGCAGCTCCTGGACAACCCCCGCGGTCAGCGCCAGTACCGCCTTGGGGTCGCGTGTCGTGAGCGGCACATGCCGGGCGACCCTGATGCGACAGCACAAGTCCGTCAGTACGGCGATGAGTTCGTCGCCGGTCAACTTGACTCCGATGAACAGCGCCCTCCCGCCGTCGACCCGCACCGGGTTGGCGGGCCTGCCGAGGGACGACTGCCGCGCGTCCTCGTCGACGTCCTCCATGAGGTAGCCGACCTCGATCAGAGGCCGCACCGCCTTGGTGACCGCCGCGGCGGACAACCGGGTCCGCCCCGCGATCTCCGACCGCGTGAGCGGGCCATGGGACAGCACGGTCGTGAAGATCTGGGCGACGGCCGGCGTGTGGGCCGGAAACGCCTCTGTTCGACTGGTCGAGCGCATGGCCGGAACCTAGGGGCCTTATTTTCTGTTGTCAATAAAAGAAACAAGATTCTCTTGAGGATGCTCTGCATGACACTCTCAACCTACAAAAACAAGAACATAGCGAGATATTGACACGTGATCCAAGGTCACGGTTGACTTCCCGGTGTCTCCTGCGTGGCACCATCTGAACTCGAGGATCCATGTCGCCGATCACCTCCGCCCCGGACACCGGACTCTGGCTGCTGTCCACACCGCACACGTCGTACGCGCTGCGGATCGACGAGACCGGAGCGCCGTGCCACGTCGCGTGGGGCCCACGGCTGACGCTCGAGGAGGCCCAGCAGCTCGCCGTCCCCCCGGCGCCCGCGACCAGCAGTTTCGAAGGGCTGCCGACCGTCGGGGAAGAGCTCCCCGTCGACGGCGGCACGCGCTACGGACCACCGTCCCTGCAGGTCAGGTTCGCGGACGGATCCCGTGCCTTCGAGTGGCAGCCGATCGGCCATCACGTCGCCGGGGGCGAGTTGGTGCTGTCGTTCCGCGACCGCCTCTACCCCTTGCAGGTGGCCCTCCACTACCGGGTCCGCGACGACACCGACGTCATCGAGCGCTGGACCGTCGTCCGCAACACCGGCGACGAGCCGGTCACCCTGCTGCGCGCCGACTCCGCCGCCTGGTCCTTGCCGCCGCTGCGGGACTACCGGCTCAGCCATGTCACCGGACAGTGGTCCGCCGAGTCCCAATTGCGCCGCGAGCACCTTTCGTACGGCGAAACCGTGTTGACCAGCCGACGCGGGACCACCAGCCACCACGCGAACCCCTGGGTGATGCTCGACGCCGGTGAGGCGACAGAGGACCACGGCCGCGTGTGGAGCGCCGCCCTGGCCTGGAGCGGGAGCTGGCGCGTCACCGTACAGCGCACTCCCGACGGCCGGGCCGGATTCACCGGAGGCCTCGGCCAGGACGGTACGACTGTGCCGCTCGCGCCGGGCGAGGAGTTCACCACTCCCCCGTTCGCGGGACTGTGCACCGACGGCGGTTTCGGCGCGGCGTCCCGCGCCTGGCACGCGTACATCCTGGCCCATGTTCTGCCGCGTGCGGACGAGTTCGCCCCGGTGCTCTACAACTCCTGGGAGGCGACCGGCTTCGACGTCGACGAGGCCGGTCAGAAGGCGCTCGCCGAACGGGCCGCGGCGCTCGGAGTGGAGCTGTACGTCGTCGACGACGGCTGGTTCGGGGCACGCCGCAACGACCAGGCGGGCCTCGGCGACTGGACGCCGACGCCCGAGCGCTTCCCGGACGGGCTCGCGCCGCTGGTCGGCGCGGTGCACGGGCTCGGGATGCGCTTCGGCCTGTGGGTGGAGCCCGAGATGGTGAACCCGGACAGCGATCTCTACCGGGAACACCCCGACTGGGTCCTTCACTTCCCCGGCCGCCCTCGCTCCGAGCTGCGCAACCAGCTGGTCCTCAACTTCGCCCGCCGCGACGTCGCCGACTGGGCCTACGGCTGGCTGACCCGGCTGGTCGGCGACCATGGCATCGACTTCCTCAAGTGGGACATGAACCGCGCGTTCAGCGAGGCCGGCTGGCCCGGGCAGCAGGACGGCACCGACCGCCTCGGCCCCCAGTACGTGCGCCATCTCTACGAGATCGTCGACCGGCTGCGTGCCGACCATCCGGCGCTGCGGATCGAGACGTGCAGCGGCGGGGGCGGCCGGGTCGACCTGGGCATCCTCTCCCGTACGGACCAGGCGTGGGCCTCGGACAACACGGACGCCGCCGACCGGATGTGGATCCAGCACGGCTACGGTCAGGTCTACCCCGCGCGTACCATGGGCTCGTGGGTGACGGACGTACCGAATCAGCTGACCGCCCGCACGGTCCCGCTGCGCTTCCGCTTCCATGTCGCGATGGCCGGGGCGCTGGGCATCGGGGGCGACCTCACTCGTTGGTCCGAGGAGGAACTGCGGGAGGCGGCCGGCCTGGTGGCCGAATACAAGAAGGTGCGCCCCCTGGTGCAGCACGGCAGGCTGGACCGGCTGTCGCCGCCCGCGGACGACTCCGTCACCGTCACGCAGTACACCGCCGCGGACGCCTCTGAGACCCTGCTGCTCGCCTACCGGCGTGTCTCCCGCCATGGCGTCCCGCGGCTGCCGGTCCGACTGCGCGGCCTGACGCCCGGGGCCCGCTATCGCGACGCGCGGACCGGGGCGGTGCATCACTCCACCGTGCTCGGCGAGTACGGGCTCGACTTCGACCTGCCGCCGGGTGACTGGTCCAGCACGGCGGTGCATCTGATCCGCGAGGCCTGAGCCGATTTTTCGTCAATGTCGTTGTACGCGCTGGGCGTTGAGTTCCTCCACCGCGCCCCGCGCGTCAACGATCGTCGTGTAGTCCACGGCGACCTTCAGGTGGGATGTGACCGTCGCCGCAGATCCGGAGAACGTGTCAGTACCTCTGGGCCTTGGTCAGGCGCGGGGTCAGCTGGGGTTCGGCGGGCTGTCCGCTGACGGCGACGGGCTGGGCGCGCTGCCCCGGCGCGAGGTTCTCCGCTCCTACGAACCTGGTCTCCACGACCTTTCCTTCGGCGTCCTCGAAGTCGATCTGCACGGCGTAGGACGCCTTCTGGTCGGTCTTGTTGGTGATGGTGACGAGGACGGCGAGCAGCCCGCCCGTCTGGGCCCTGGGCAGGCCGGTCATGGCGACGTCGGACACCGCGTTGCCGCTGCCCTGAACCTTCTTCAGCTGCGCCTCCGCGGTCGCGCTCGCGCGGGCCGTGTCGGCCGAGACGGACGCCGCGAACTCCGACGCGGCGGCGGACAGGGAGGACGCCGCCGCCGAGGCCGAGGCGCGGGCGGAATCGAGGGCCGAGGAGGCGGCCGACTCCAGGGCGGACGGCGGTGTCCCGGTGAACGAGGCCGTGTTCGGCGGGGTGGGGCGCGGGCTGAACGAGGCCCCACCGTCGTCACCGCTGTCCGTGCTGCACGAGACGAGCGCGGCTCCGCACGCGAGGGTGGCCAGGATGGCCGCGATCACGCGGTCTTGGCGCGGCCGTCCTCGGCCACCGTGGATGCGTCTGCTCATGGAGGCTCGTCCTCTTCCTTGTTCCTGGCGGTCCCGGTGCTGCTCCTTGTGGTCCGGAACCCGCGCTAGGCCCTGTCGTCGCATTCCCGTCGTCCGCCCGGAGGGCGGGCCTCGCGGCGTCGGGTGCGTGCTCTCGGCGTGCCGGGGGCCGGCCCCCCCGAAGGGGGGGTTGGTGGGGTGCGCGCCGCGC